>JACDAO010000400.1 GCA_013695405.1 Acidobacteriota bacterium
GGGGGTGACACCGCCGGTGTGCCACTGCGGGTGATCGTCGACGGCCTGGCACCCGGCGAGCTCGATGCCACGCGGTTCCGTCATCTGGTCGGTCGATCGCTGGGCTGGCATGTGCTGAAGAGCCACACCTGGCAGGTGTCGCGGACGGCGCGCGGCTACCGCTTCACCGGCCGTGGCAAGGGACATGGCGCCGGGCTCTGCCTGCGGGGCGCGGCGGCCCTGGCCAACGGCGGTCGAGCCCTTCCAGCGATCCTCGCGGCCTACCTGCCGGGCGCGCGATTGCGTGCGTTGGATGACACCATCACCCTCCGCCTGCCAGCCGAACAGAGTGCCACGGCCGGCGCGCTGCGCGACGATGCGCGGACGGCGCTCGCCGAGCTGCGGTATCGGGTCGGGGCGTGGCCGCCGGCGCGCATCGCGATCGTGGTGCACCCGACCGTGCAGGCCTACCAGCGCGCCACCGGCCGGGCCTGGTGGACCGCGGCGCACACCCGAGTGCTCGGTGCCGGCCGCTTCGCCATCGACCTCGCGCCTGCGCGTGACCAGGCCGCCAGGGCGGCCACGCTGCGGCACGAGTTCGTGCACGTGTTGACCGCGGTGGCACTGCAGGACACGCCGGCCTGGACCCGCGAGGGCCTGGCGCACTGGCTCGCGCACGCGACCGGACCCGGTGACACTGGTCACGGTTCGACGACACCCCGCCCGTCCACCGCGCCGTGCCCGTCTGACGATGACGTCGTCCGTCCCGGCGGTCTGGCGGCGATGCGCCTGGCGTATCAGGGATCGGCCGCGTGCGTCGCGTCCCGGCTCGGCGGCGACCCGCGGCAGTGGCGGCGCCTGGCGGAGTAAGGGCGACATCTCCGCCTTTCTGCAATTCTCTGCACCCCTGGCCCGGCTGCCCACCGTATATGCCAGGTGAGGACCATGAACGCCCCTGCCACGCTGCTGCCCGCGCCCGCCCTCGCCGACCGTGACCAGCGGCTGTTGACGGCGGCCCGGCAGGGCGACCTCGACGCCTTCGAGTCGCTGGTTCGCCGTCACGAGCGGCGGGTCTACAGCATCGCCTGGCATGCGCTGCGCGACCAGATGCTGGCCGAGGAAGCGGCCCAGGACGTCTTCCTGCAGTTGCACGCGCACCTGGCGCGCATCGAATCCACCGCGCACCTCACCGCCTGGTTGCGCCGCACCACGTCGCACCGGGTGATTGACACCCTGCGCGCCCGCCGTCCGGTGCGCTCGCTCGACGAGGTCAGCGAGCCGCACGTCGAGTCGGCGCCGGCCGACCCGCTCGCCGACCGGCTGGTGCACCGGGCCCTGGCCCGGCTGGCGCCACGACCGCGGCTGATCGTGATGCTGCGCTACATGGAAGACCTGGCGCCGACCGAGATCGCCGAAACCCTCGGCATGTCCCTGAACACCGTCAAGAGTCATCTTCGTCGCGGGCTGCTGGTCCTGCGCACGCGGATGCAGCGTGAGGTCGCACGATGAATCCCGACGCCCGTCTCCGCCGCGCGTTGCGTCCGGTCGACGCGCCCGAGGGCTTTGCCCGCCGGGTACGCGACCGGGTTGCCCTGCAGACCCCCGAGCGTGGCGCGATTGTGGCGCCGCGGCGGCGGCTGCCCTGGTGGCTGACAGTGGCCGCGACCCTGCTCGCAGTGGTCGGTGGCCCGCTGGTCTACCGGGAGTACGACGCCCGCCGCGAGGCGCTGGCAGCGCGCGCCCAGGTGTTGGTGGCCCTGCAGATTGCCAGCCGCGAATTGAATACGGTGCACCGCACGGTGGTGCGCCCGATCTCCGACCGCTCGCAGCCCTCCGGCCTCGAGCCTTCAGCCAAGGAAGCCCGCCCGTGACCCGTCATCGTCTCATTACCAGTATGTCGGTGCTGGCGGGCGCGCTCTGCGTCACGCCGGTAATGGCCCAGCAGCTGCAGTTGCCCGACCTGTCGACGCTGGCCTCGTCGGCCACTGACGTGGTCGACGTCTCGGTCGATCAGGCGTTGCTCGGGCTGGCTGCCAACTTCATGTCCGGCACCGGCAACGACGCGGAGATGAAGTCGATGATGTCGTCGCTCAAGGGCATCTACGTCAAGAGCTTCACCTTCGACAAGGATGGCGCCTACGACCCGGCCGTGCTCGAGTCGGTGCGCCGGCAGCTCTCGACCGGGCAGTGGTCGCGGCTGGTGTCGGCCCGATCGTCGGCTGACGGCAGCGACACCGCGGTGTACCTGTGGCGCAACGGCGATCGGGCCGGCGGTCTGGCGGTGCTGACCAGTGCGCCGCGCTCGCTGACCGTGGTCAACATCGTCGGGATGATCGACCTCGAGCAGCTACGGTCGCTGCAGGGGCAGTTTGGCGTGCCCGACCTGAAGATCGACGACACCCCGAAGTCGCGCCCCAGGGGCAAGCGCTAGACTACGCGTTCCACTCGAAGCCGACCGCCGACAGCACGGCACGGGCCAGGATCGCCGAGCCGATGTGATTGAGGTGGACGCGGTCGCCATTGATCATCTGCGACGGCAGGTCCTTCATCACCGTGTTGAAGGCGGCCTGGCTGTCGACCAGGATCGCCTGGTGGCGAGTGGCGAGCCGTGTGACGATGGCGCCGTATTCGTCCATGCGGACCCGCATCGGGTCGTCCCGGCGCAACTCGAGGAAGAACGGCGTCATCAGGATCAGCCCGCCCTCGAGCGTCGGCCTGGTGCGGGTCAGCAGCTCGTCGTAGGTGCGCTCGTACTCGGCTGGCAGCACGTGCCGTTCGGGTTGGGCCACGCGATCGAACTGCCGCCACACGTCGTTGGCGCCGATCATCACCGACAGCCAGTCGGGCTGCAGGTCGGTGACGTCGGTCTGCCACCGCTCGGCCAGGTCGCGGACGGTGTGACCGCTGGTGCCGACGTTGTAGACGCGGATTCGACGCGCCGGGTACCACGCGCCGAGCAGCGCGTCGATGGTCTGGACGTAGCCGGCGCCGAGCCCAGCCGGGGCCTCGCCGATCGGCCGCGCCCGGCCGGCGTCGGTAATCGAATCGCCGATCAGCACCCAGCGACTGCCTTGTGCGAGCCGCAGGCCCTTGCCGGCCGAGGCTTGCCCTGCCTGTGCCTGGGCACCAGCCAGCAGGGGCGTCGCCCCGGCGACCGCAGCCATCGTCAACACGCCGCACCACTCGCGTCTGCCCATCGTCGTCATCGCACGTCTCCAGCGCCGGTGATCTCGCACCGCACGCCCGTCGGTCCGTTCGTGTTCAGCTCGTCGATGCGCGGCGTCAACGACGCGTCCACGTTCACCTCGAGCTCGTAGTTGACGTAGACGTCGAGCACCGCCGCGGTCGCGACGCCACGCAACGCCACGTCGATGCCGCCGTTGCTGGTGCGACCGGCCAGCGTCAGTTGCGGTGCCAGGGTCGCGTTGGTGGACGCCGGCAGCAGCAGTCGTACCGCCTCCTGCGTCCGTCCGTCACGCCAGTGCCGCAGCTGCCAGCGTGCCTCGGTCCGGGTGAACTCCCAGGTGCGGGTCTCGCCAGCGTCGGGGCCGCGACAGGTCACTGTCGCCCCGGGCTGCACAAGCCCCGACGCGAGCGCGAGCCAGCTCGCGAGCAGCAGGTGTGTGGCGCTCAGCATATTGGCTCAGGCTCAGGGGTGCCATCGTGGACCGCGGGGGACTGGCCGCCGGCGACAGGCGGCAACCCTTCGAAGCCCCCGGTGCCCGGTGCGGGCTGCACGCTGCGGGCGGCAGTCCACAGCGCCAGCGTCCAGGCCAGGTGCGTGGCCAGGTAGATGATGCCAAGCTTGATCGCGGTGAACGCGACTTCGATCGTCGAGGCTGGCAGCGTCCGCGGACGCCAGTACACCGCACCCCACGGCAGCCACACCAGCACGATCACGCCGGCCAGCGTCACCAGCAGCAGTCGCCAGTCCAGGCCTGCGGTCAGCCACTTGAGGGACACCATCTCGCGCCCCCCGTAGGCGGCCGCCCACGTCAGGGACGAGGCGAGCCACGCCGGCACCAGCACCCACTGCACCAACGCGACACACCAGCGGACCGACGCGTGTAGCCACCTGGTGCGGGTGACGTCACCCGCGGCGATCAGCGCCGCGTCGACCTCACCGGCGCGTCGCAGCCACCACTGCTCGAACCACCCGGCCCCGCCGCACAGCAGGCCGATCACGACCAGCGCGACCAGCAAAAGTGGCAGCATTCGCAGGGACGGCCGCAGCGCGTGCCACGGCGACCGGCCATGCACCAGGCCCCACGCGGCCGACGACGAGGACAGCATCGCGGCGACCGCGGCGACCACGACCAGCGCCACCGAGAGCAACAACATCAGCAGGTTGGACTCGGGCGTGTAGAGGAACGCCGCCGCGGCAAGCAGCGACAGCGCATCGATCCCCGCAAGCCACAGCGTCGTCGTCAGCACCGGCCGGATCATGGCTGTCGCTCCGCCGGGCTCGGCACGTCGAAGATCTGCACGGCACTCGAGGCAAACACGCCGGGCACGTACATCGGGACCACCTGGGCCGGCATCGCGCGGAACAGACCGGGCGTGGTCACTCGCAGCAGGTACGCGAATTCGGCTCGCTGCTCGAGCGCCTCGAGGAATATCGCGACGCGGTCGTCGCGGTATTCGCGATGGCTGCCAAAGGTCCAATCCGGCGGGCGGGCCAGGTCGAGCGTGTCGGGACGGCTCACCGCCTCGCTGCCGGCCGGGATCGGATCCTCGATCATCAGGTAGCGCCAGTCGCTCGACCCGGCGACCACCAGCCGCACCAACACCAACGCGCCGGGCGCGGCCGTGCCGCTGAACGGGCGCTCTTCGTACACGGTGCGGGTGCCCTTCGTGACCGGTGTCAGCGAGAAATACTTGCGACTCAGCGCGAGCGAGCGCGAACCGGAGCGCGCCAGGCCCTCGCTGGTGTCGTAGTAGCGCGCTGCCGCGGTCCAGTAGACCGGACCACCGCTGCTGCTGATTGACACCGGTGTCGTGCCAGCGGCAGCCGGAAGCGTCACGACGGCCGGGAAGGCGCGGGTCCAGTCGGCCGGCGTGAAGGTCACCTGTTCCGAGCGACCGGCCGCAGTCACCGTCACCGTGACGGTTGCCGGCTGCTCCTTGCGCCCCTTCATCGTCGCGAGCAATCCGTACAGGGCCATCGCCGACTGCTTGGTGCTCGCCCAGGTCATGCCGCTCTGCCGGTTGGCCAGCAGCCAGCGGACGGCCGGGTCGATCAGCGGGTCGGTCGGCCGTACGCTGGCGAGGGCCTGGACGACCGCGGCGGTGGCATCGGCGGTGGCATCGCCCCAGTCGCCGAGGAGCGGGTCGCCGTCGCTGGGCCACCACGCAAGATCGCCCCGGG
>JACDAO010000405.1 GCA_013695405.1 Acidobacteriota bacterium
GTCCTCTCCGGCGAGCCACAGCCTTCCGGGCGCGCCGACGGCGAGCAGCGCCGGCACGTCGCCGTACTTCACGACGCCTGGAAGAAAAGAGGGATCGTTGAGGGCCCCCGCCGTCGCGAACCTGAAGCCCTCGGTGTCGATGGCGGCCGACGCCACCGCGTCGCCGGCCTGGGCGCGCGCCGCCGCGGCGATCGCTCCACCTCCGGCAACGCCGATCAGATCGACCCCGGTCACCCTGTCCGCGCCGGCGAGACCCCGGAGAAAGCCAATCGCCGACAGCACATCGTGCACACGCTGCGCGAACAGCGGGTGGTTGTAGCCGAGCGTGTAGCCGGCGAACTCCCGCGGGTTCTCCACGCGTCGTGCGGTCACCGGCGCCTGCTCGTGCTCGAGAAACTCTCCCTGGTACAGCAGATCGACACCGAGCACGCTCACGCCTGCCGCCAGCAGCCTGCGCACGGCATCCGTGGGACTGCCGGCGGCGTCGAAAAGCGACGTCTTCCCGCGTTCCGTGACCCACACGACTGCACGTCCCGGCGTGCGCGTCGCCCCAGCGGGGCCGGCGACGAGCAGGATGGCGGGCAGCTCTTCGCCATCCCGGTTCCTGATCAGCAGGCGCCGCTCGCGATACCCGTCACGCGCATGTTCGGCAACGGTTTCGGCCGAGACACTGTCGTCCGCTGGGATCCGCCGGCCGATGATCGTGTCCACGGCCCCTCCCACCACGTCGCGGAACCTGGCCAGCGACGGCGCGTCGGTTGGCGTCAACGCTGCGAGCTGCCGGTCCGAGTCCCGCGCGATGGCCGCCAGCAGCGTGCGCTCGTATTCCTCGCCGCCGGCCGGCTTGGGATGCGCCGCGTTCCACACGCTGGCCTCTGCGATGGTGAGCGGCGAGAAGTCGGGCTCGATGACCGGCTCGGGGAGTCCGAGCTTCAGGTGCGTGTTCAGCCAGCCGTACATCGCCGCACGGCTGACATAGTTGTAGTTGTGTCCGAAATGGGTGAGGGGCGTCAGCATCACCTTGTCCTGCGCGCCGAGCAGCGCAAAAAGTCGCTGCAGATCCGGGAATCCCTTCGTCTCGAACTCCTTCGTCCAGTCGTCGGCCGAGGTCATGCCGAGCGGACGCGGCGCAATGAGCGCGGCCAGCTCCACGTTGCCCGTGCCGACGCGCAGGTACGGCGCGTTCTCGCACGTGCAGCCCCCCTGCATCGCGGTGGACACCATCACGGCGGGAAACACCACGGCCACGCGCGGATCGATGGCGCTCAGCACGAAGGTCTGGGTGGCGCCGCCGCTCTCGCCCGTCATCGCGATCCTGGCGGGATCGACGTCGGGGAGCTCGCTGAGCCAGTCGAGCGCGCGGAGTGAGTTGTAGGTCTGCAGCCCCATGATGTCCTGCAGCCGCAGCTCGGCCTGCGTGCTGAAGTAGCCCCAGCCCTCCCTCCCCTCCATGTGGGGGCGCGCCTTCGCGAACCGGTGTGCGACCTCCTCTGGAATCTGCACGCTGTCGGCGTAGCCCACCATGTCGTAGAAGAACGTCACGAGCCCCATGCGCGCGAGTTGCGCCGCGCGTGCCTGCAGCGGAAAGCGCGCGCTCGACTCGAACCGCTCGGCGCCGCTGACGAGGTCCTGCTTCCATTCCTTCGGCGACTTCTCCTGAAAGCGCCCGCCCGGCCAGTGCCCGTGCGCTGATAGCACCGCGGGCAGCGGGCCGGACCTGCCCTTCGGCCGGTAGAGGTTTCCTGTGACGAAGTGCCCCGGAAAGCTCTGGAAATAGACCTTCTCCACCGTGTAGCCGTCGCGCTCGACAAGCCCGTGGATGACGGCCTGGGGTGCGGTACGTGCGGGCATCGGCCAGAGGCCCGTCGCGACGAGGAGCTGCCGGCGCAACTGCGCCGCGCGCGCTTCCCACGCTTCGCGCGACGCGGGCGGGGTGAAGGGGAAATAGCCGTTCAGGTCCTTGAGAGGACCGAGACGGCTGTCGCGCGGCAGCGTGCCCTCCGCCAGCACGCGCGGGCCAGCCGGCGCCGCAACGGCGCGCGCCACAGCCTTGATCCCGCCGTCGTGCGCTCCCGGCTCCGCACGACCGGCTCTCTCCCGCGGCCCTGCCGACGCCGCCGCACCGAGCGCCGTCGCGCACGCGACAAGGACAAGCAGAACAGACCGACTATTCATACACTCTCAACTCTCATGGTTGTCGCAGCAGGCCCTGGAGGTGACGGAATGAGCGTCATTCGCATCGGTTTGGGCTGGGCACAGTCCCACTCCTTCACCACCGGTCAATGCCCGGTCATACGCTATCACCGGCGGTTGATGAGCGCGACCCTGCACGACAAGGTGCAGATCGCCAAGGCGGTCAATGCCACGGGGATTCGGCTCGAGGATGCGCCTCGAGGCTATCGCGATTTCGACAAGGGCGCGGCCAAGACGGTCGTCCTCGATCCGCACGGCGCGAGCCTGGCCGACAGGTTCCTTGCCGGCGCGCTCGACCCCGCACAGGCGATGGCGGTGCTCGAGCGGGCGGAGCAGCGCTTCCAGGATCACCTGGCTGCAGCGACGCGTGGGGAAACCGCGGTGGATGCCAGTGACATCAGCGATGCGCTGACTGCGACGCGCACGGCGCTCGCGACGCCGCGGCAGACCAGGCAGGTGCAGGGCGAGGCACGCGGCGGTCAGGAGTCGTTCCGCTACGTCGCGCCAGCGGCGCTCGTGCTGGTGGCGGTGTTCGGCACGATGTACCTGAA
>JACDAO010000428.1 GCA_013695405.1 Acidobacteriota bacterium
CGCTGGAGGTCACCGGCGCATCGCCATCGACGATTCCACCGCGAGTGAGCCGGGTGCTCACGCAGGTTGGCCTTTCGTCGAAGGCAACGCAGCTTCCCCGCCAGCTATCCGGGGGGGAGCAACAGCGAGTGGCGATCGCGCGGGCGCTGGTGATGCAACCGGCGTTGCTGCTCGCCGACGAGCCGACCGGAAACCTCGACGAAGGCACGGCCGCAACCTTGCATGAGCTGCTGCGGGACATGCACACCGAGCAGCGGTTGACCGCGGTCATCGCGACGCACAACATCCGCTTGTCCGAGGCGTGCGATCGGGTGTTACGCCTCGAAGGTGGGCAACTGCACCCGGCCTGAGGGTCGTCCGGACCGCTGCCGATCGCGTCTGAACGATCAGGAGCCGGCCGCGCGTGGCGGGACCGGAGGAAGCGGGTGGACGGCATGCCGACACGGGCGTTCGTGCAGGCGGCCACCCCGGTTCGTTCCCGTATAATGCCGGGCACACGGTGAACCGCACGACGTGCGGCGTGAGCTTGCCAAGGGACCACATGTTCGAGCGGTATACAGAACGAGCGCGGCGCGTCCTTTTCTTCGCGCGATACGAAGCCAGCCAGCTGGGCAGCGTCTCCATCGAGACCGAGCACCTGCTGCTCGGGCTGATTCGTGAGGGCAAGGGGCTGACCAGCCGCATCTTCGCGCGGTCGCACCTGTCGCTGGAGGCGATCCGCAAGGAGGTCGAGGGCCGCACGGTGTTCCGCGAGAAGGTCTCGACGTCGGTCGAGATTCCCTTCAGCGCCGAGACCAAGCGGGTGCTGCAGTTTGCGGCCGAAGAAGCCGACCAGCTTTCGCACAACTACATCGGCACCGAGCACCTGCTGCTCGGCATCCTCCGCGAGGAGCAGTCGGTGGCGGCCACCATCCTGATGGAAAAGGGGATGCGGCTGGCCACCGTCCGCGAGGACATCGTCGCGTTGCTCAACGAGAAGACGACCATGACGCGGGTCAAGGAGACGCCGCTGCTGGCCGAGTTCAGCCGCGACCTCAGCGAGGCCGCGCTCAAGAGTTCGCTGGACCCGCTGGTCGGTCGCGAGACCGAGATCGAGCGCGTTCAGCAGGTGCTGTGCCGGCGCACCAAGAACAACGCCGTGCTGATTGGCGAGCCCGGCGTCGGCAAGACCGCCATCGTCGAGGGACTGGCGCAGAAGATCGCGGTCGGCGACGTGCCGCACTTCCTGGCCGACAAGCGCATCCTCGCCCTGGACATCTCGCTGATCGTCGCAGGCACCAAGTACCGCGGCCAGTTCGAAGAGCGCCTCAAGGCGATCATGAAGGAGCTGGTCGAGAACCCGAACATCATCGTGTTCATCGACGAGCTGCACACGCTGGTCGGCGCCGGTTCGGCGGAGGGCTCGCTCGACGCGGCCAACATCCTCAAACCGGCGCTGTCGCGCGGCGAGATTCGCTGCATCGGCGCGACCACGCCCGCCGAGTACCGCAAGTACATCGAGAAGGACCGATCGCTGGAACGGCGGTTCCAGGCGGTCAAGGTCGATCCGCCCAGTGAAGGCGAAGCGATTCAGATCCTGCTCGGCATCAAGGAGCGATACGAGACCTTTCATCACGTCGACTACTCGCGTGAGGCCCTCGAGGCGGCGGTCTACCAGTCGAGCCGCTACATCACCGACCGGTTCCTGCCCGACAAGGCGATCGATTTGCTGGACGAGGCCGGCGCCCGTGCCAAGCTGCGGGAGGCGGGCTACAGCGACGAATTCGGGCAGATCAACCGCAACATCCGGGTCGCGGTCGAACAGATGGAGAGCGCGGTCTCGCAGAAGGACTTCGAGCGGGCCCAGTTCTTCCGGGAGCAGGAAGTGATGGCGCGCGAGAACCTGCAGTTCGTGCGCGAGAAGTTCGACGTCGCGTCGAGTGGCGGCCGTCGCGTGACGGTCGGGCGTGCCGAGATCGACGAGGTGGTCGCCAAGTGGACCGGCGTGCCGATGACCTCGATCAACGAGGACGAGGGCGACAAGCTGCTGCGCATGGAGCAGGAGCTGCACAGCCGCGTGGTCAGCCAGGACCGGGCGATCTCCGCGGTCTCACGAGCGATTCGCCGCTCGCGCGCCGGCCTCAAGAGTCCGAGCCGCCCGGTCGGCAGCTTCCTCTTCCTCGGGCCGACCGGCGTCGGCAAGACCGAACTGGCGCGGGCGCTGGCCAACCTGCTGTTCGGCAGCGACCACGCGCTGATCCGCTTCGATATGTCCGAGTACATGGAGAAGCACTCGGTCAGCAAGCTGATTGGTTCGCCGCCGGGATACGTCGGCCACGAAGAGGGCGGCCAGCTGACCGAGAAGGTCAAGCGCAACCCCTATTCGGTGGTACTGCTCGATGAAATCGAGAAGGCGCACCCCGACTTGTTCAACATCCTGCTGCAGGTATTCGAGGACGGGCACCTGACCGATGGTCTGGGCAATCGTGTCAACTTCAAGAACGCGATCGTGATCATGACCTCCAACATCGGCGCGCGCTTCATCCAGAAGAGGGCGTCGCTGGGCTTCCAGCCCGGGGAGTCGCAGGAGACCAAGTCGGTCAACGACCAGGTCCTCGGCGAGGTCAAGCGGACATTCAACCCGGAGTTCATCAATCGGCTCGACGAGATCATCGTGTTCGAGGCGCTGCTGGACGACGACCTGCGCACGATCACCCGTTTGCTGGTGGCGCAGCTGAACGCCAACCTGGTCGACCGCAAGCTGCACCTGGTGCTCGGCGACGACGTCGTCGATTGGGTGATCAACGTCACCTGCAACGACCGGTCGTACGGCGCCCGGCCGCTGCGCCGCGCGCTGCAGAAGTACATCGAGGACCCGCTCAGCGAAGAGCTGATTCGCGGCCGGCTCACGAAGGGCGGCACCTTCGAGGTCTACATGGCCGACGGGCAGCCGCACTACCGGCCCGCCGGCACCGAACAGCCGGGCCTGCAGCTGGTCACGGTCTAGGCGCCACGTCTGTCTGGCGGGCCAGTCGTTCAGGCCCGCCCGTGGTGTGTCGGCCCCTCGTGGGGCTGAGGCCAGGGGCTAAGGCTGGGCTAGGGC
>JACDAO010000434.1:0-2500 GCA_013695405.1 Acidobacteriota bacterium
CTGGACGACTTCGGGCTCGAGTACGCGCTGCGATCGCACGTCGATCTCGTGTCACGGCAGTACGGCGTGCCGATTGCCGTCCACACCGAGGGCGACTTCGCGGGGCTGCCGCCCGAAACGGCGACCCACCTGTATCGCGTGCTCCAGGAGTCGCTGACCAACGTCGTCAAGCACGCCGGCGCGTCCGAGGTGTCGGTCCGCGCCGTGCGCGGGACCCAGGGCGTCCACCTCACGGTGGACGACGATGGCAGGGGTCTGGAACGTGATGCGCCCCAGGCGCCCGGGCTGGGGCTGACGAGCATGCGCGAGCGCGCCGCGCTGATGGGCGGGACGTTCGCGCTCACCGCCAGCCCGCTCGGCGGCGTCCGGGTCGCCGTGCACGTACCCATTGATGCCTGATGCCCGAAGCCTGATGCCCGAATGCCCTGATACCCGCCGGACAAGTCCGGCGGCTACACCTGTAGCCACTGACCACTGAGCCCCCATGATCCGCATCGTCCTGGTCGATGATCACGCCCTGGTGCGTCAGGGTTTCCGGCGCATTCTCGAGGAGGAGCAGGGCCTGGCCGTGGTCGGCGAGGCCGGCAACGCCCAGGATGGTGTCGCCATGGTCAGGCAGCTCAAGCCGGACGTGGTGTTGATGGACATGGCGATGCCCGACGCCAACGGCATTCACGCGGCGCGCGAGATCCTGCGCGAGCGGCCCGACACCAGGATTCTGGTGCTCAGCATGTACTCCGACGCGCAGTACGTGCGCAGTGCGCTCGATGCCGGCGTCTCCGGCTACATCCTCAAGAGCGCGCTGGAGACAGACCTGACCCGCGCCGTCCGCGCCGTGGCCTCGGGCCAGCAGTACCTCAGTCCGGAGCTCTCGAGCGTGCTGATCCGGGCGCTGCGCGATCGCCAGCAGGCGCCACAGGAAGTCGACGTCTTCGACCAGTTGACACCGCGCGAGAAGCAGGTGCTGCAGCTGATTGCCCACGGCAAGTCGAACAAGGAGATCGCGGTGGTCCTCAACCTGTCGGTCAACACGGTGGCGGTGCACCGGTCCAACCTGATGAGCACCCTGGGCGTGCACAAAGCGGCCGAACTGGTGCTGTACGCGGTGCGCAAGGGGCTGGTGCTGCCCGAGTAGCGAGCGCCTGGGAACTGCAGAATTTCAGAATGTCACCACCACCATCGGCACGTCGGCGGGCCGGGACCGCATTGGCCGCCGGGGTCCTGTGCGTGGCAGCGGCGACGATGCTGGCGCAGGTGCCCGCGGCGCGGGTGATCCTCACCGACGTCACGCGCGCGGCGGGCATCACCGCGATCCACGACAACGGCGCGCAGGGGCGCAAACTGCTGCCGGAGACGATGGGCGCGGGCGCGGCGTTCGTCGACTACGACGGCGACGGCGATCAGGATCTCGTGGTGGTCGGCGGTCTGCTGCCGGGAGGCGGCGCGCCGGGCGGCGACCGGCAGCGGACCCGGCGCTGGAGCACCCTCTACCGCAACGACGGCAGCGGCCGCTTTGCCGATGTCACCGCGATGGTCGGCCTCGAGGTCGAAGCGCCGCCGCCGGTCGGACAAGTCCGACCGCTACGTGAGGTGGACGCGCGGAAATCCGCTGCCGACGCGCTGCAGTACGGCATGGGTGTGGCCGTGGCCGACATGGACAACGACGGCTGGCCGGACCTGGCGATTACCTCGGTCGGCGGCGTGCGGCTGTTCCGCAACGAGGCGGGCCGGCGGTTCGTGGACGTCACCAGCCGCGCCGGCTTCGGCGACAGGCGCGGCTTCAGCACCTGCGCGATGTGGGTCGACGTCGATCGCGACGGCCTGGTGGACCTGCTGGTCTGCAACTACGTCCAGTGGACGCCGCAGACCGACCTGTACTGCAGCGCCGACGGCAGCCGCAAGACCTACTGCACCCCACAGGCCTACCGCGGCAGCACCTCGTGGCTGTTCCGCAACCTGGGCAACGGGCGCTTCGCGGACATCACCGCCACCGCCGGGCTGTTCGACGTCACCGGCAAGGCGCTCGGCGCGACGCTGCTCGATCACGACCAGGACGGCTGGCCAGACTTGTTCATCGCCAACGACACGGTGCCCAACCGTCTCTACCGCAACAACCGCGACCGCACCTTCACCGAACTGGGCCTGCAGAGTGGCGTGGCCTTCAGCAGCGACGGCCGGGCCCGCGCCGGGATGGGCGTCGATGCCGCCGACGTCGACAACTCCGGCCGCGTCTCGGTGGCGGTCACCAACTTCTCGGGCGAGATGCTCGGGCTGTTCATGCCGCAGGACGCCGGGGTCTACGTCGACGCCGCACCGCAGGGCGCGATCGGCCGAGCGACGCGGCAGACGCTCGGCTGGGGCTGCTTCTTCTTCGACGTCAACCTCGACGGCTGGCAGGACCTCCTCGTCGTCAACGGACTACTCGACGCGGCGCTCGACCGCGCGACCGGCGGGGCCTCGCCGTCACACCTGTTCCTGAACCGCGCCGGCCGCTTCGAAG
>JACDAO010000440.1 GCA_013695405.1 Acidobacteriota bacterium
TCGTCCAGCGCCGTGTTCCACGGACACCCCGGCTTGTCGAGCATCAGGTCGCCGGGCGCGAGATGCCCGAACTGGCGCTGCATGAACGCCTCGACGTGGAACATCCCAGCCAGCGAGACCAGCACGCAAATGCGTGAATCCTCGGCCGCGCAGAGCACGCCGACCGCGCCGCCCATGCTGTGTCCGGCGTAACCGATGCGCGACACGCCCCATCGCTGCAACGCGTCGATCACACTGGCGAGGTCGCCGGCTTCCTTGGACGGCGTGGCGTCCTGGTAGCGACCCTCGGACTCGCCGTTGCCCGAGAACGTGACTCGCAGCGAGGCGACGCCCGCCGCGGCGAGGGCCTCGCTCAGGGCGACGAGCCAGGGACGGTCCTTGTTCGAGGTGACCCCATGACCGATGACGACAATCGCGCTGGGGACCTGCGCCGCCCCCGATCCGGCTGCAGCGCCTTCGACCGGGTGGAAGCTCACGTCGAGACGCTCGCCCTGCCGGTTGACGATCGCGAACGGCAGGGTCGTCGGCGCGGTCAACGCCGTAGTCGCCGCGGTCGTCGCGTCACCGCGCGGCGTCGGGGACGTGCCCGCGGGCTGGCCTCGATCAGCGCGATCAGGCGGTCCACCGCTTCGCCGACGAAGGCGGGGTCCTCGGCGTGCGTGTCGCGTTCGACGACCTCGATCGTCGACGGCAGCGCCGCCTTGATCGCCGCGAAGAACACCGCGTCGCCCTTCGGGTCATTGAGCGGCCCGCCCGGCATGGCGTAGCTGCCGGTGCCGCGCGTCGGAATCATCAGCACCGCATTGCCGCGCGTGGTCTGCAGCCGCTTGCCGATCTCTTTGGCCACCGCCCGCAGCTCGCGCGCATTCAGCCGCGGCGCCAGCACCACTTCGTTGTGCCAGACGTGGGCGTGCTGCTTCCAGCGATCGGGCAGGACGTGCGGACTCGAGACGAGAATCCCGAGGTGTTCGGCGCCGCCCGGGCAGAGCACCTGGGGCAGGCCGAGCGTCCCGGCCACCGATAGCCGCTCCTTGCCGCCGGCACGCAGGCCGTGGAACAGCTCGTCGCTGATCTCGCCCATCGCGTAATCGAACACCGCACCGATGATGCCCTGCCGCATCATCAGCTCCATCGCGCGCCCGCCACTGCCGACAGCATGAAAGACGATCGCCTCGTAGCCGCGCGCCCGAAACAGCTCGAGGGCCAGCATCGTGCCGCGCGTCAGCACGCCGAGGTTCGAGATCCCGATCAGCGGCCGTGCCGCCTGGGTCCGGGCCGCAGCTGACCCCGCGCGAGGTACGGTGGGCAGGGCGACCTTGACCTGCGCCATGCCATGCGCCGCGCCGGCCGCGTTGGCGAACACCTTGCGCATGAACGGATTGAGACCGAGGATGTCGCCGACCGAGAACATCATCGTGATGTCGGAGATGCCGACGTACGGCGAGGTGTCGCCAGAGGCGACGGTCGAGACCATCACCTTGGGCACGCCGTACGGCAGTGCGCGCATCACCGCGGTGCACGCCGCCGTGCCCTGCAGCCCGCCGAGGCCGATGACGCCGTGCACGGTCCCTGCGGCGATCTGCCGCTGCAGGATCCTGGTGGCACCCGCGGCCATCACCGGCTGCGACGTCTCACGTGAGTGCCCAGCCCGCAGCGCCGCGAGCGACGACCCGCCCGCCCGCGCCACCTGGACGCGGCTGACGTCGGCCCGCGTCGCCGGCGTGTTCAGCACGCCGATGTCGACCAGCAGAGCCTTGCTGCCGAGCGCCTGCAACTGCTCGCGCAGGAACTCGGCTTCCTGGCCCTTGGTGTCGAGCGTGGCGAGGACGGCGATGACCTTCGGCATCTCGCGTCGCTCCCTCAGCGCGCGTCCGGAAAGCGCAGCGCGGCAAACGCCCTGGCGGCCTCGGAGACGGCTCGTTCGATCGGCAGACGCTCGGTTGATGATCCAGTCCAGAAGCCATCGCAGGTGGTGTGGTTGAGGATGAACTGGGCATCCTCGGGGGTCTCCATCGCGGCGCCGTGTGCGACCAGGATGATGTCCTGCTTGAGCGCCCGCAATTTCTGGTTGGCGTGCTCGGTACGCTCGGCGGTCTGCTCGATGGTCTCGCCTGAATCGTAGCCGCGCAACCCGCCCTTGGTGGTGCCGGCGTGGAAGCAGAAGATGTCGGGTTGCGCCTCCTCCACCAGGCGAAGGCTGTCCTCCTCGTCGAAGGCCAGGCCGATCGTCACCATGTCGAGCTCGCGTCCGAGCCGCAGCATGTCGATCTCGTGCTGCAGCGTGACCCCGGCGCTGGTCAGCACCCTGTAGATCTGACTGTCCTTGTCGACGTAGGAGATCGACGGGCCGATGTTGGACACCGAGCAGACCCCGATCGCCTTGAGGTTCTCCAGCACCGACCGCATGTCCTTGAGCGGATCGTTGGCATTCAGGCAGGCGCAGACGAAGGCGTCGCCCTTCATCGCCGGCAGGATGTCCTCGCGGGTGTAGTCGATGGTCTGCTTGTTGGAATCCAGAATCGGCCACAGCATCGACATCGTGCCCATGCCGTTGGCGCGCAGCCGGGCCCCGGAGAAGGTGTTGACGCAGTCGACGCCGGCGGCCTCGAGCAGCTTGGCGACCAGGCCGCTCCCGGCGCTGGCGATGTGCACCGGCAGCCGACGCGCCATCTTCGCGCGCAGCTTCTCCATGATCCGGGTGCGGGACGTTCGCGGGACGATCAACGAGGGCTCCTCGGAAGATGACCGGTCTGGTCGGACCGTTGGCGTGACGCGCGTCATCTTATGCGAATGTCGCAGCCGTGGGTCAGCGTCAGGCCGAGCCGTGGATCAGCCTGCGCACGCCGTCAGTAGTCGGCCAGCCCCAGCATGCGCAGCAGCTGCATCGCGTTACCGGCCTGCGCCGGGCCCGGGCGCAGCCGGTAATCGAACGACATCGTCACGGCCGCGGCAGTTCCGCCGAGCGTTTCCTGCAGATGGAAGCTGTCGGCCTGCGCTGCGAAGCTCGGCTCACGCGCCAGCTCGAGGTCGTGCGTCGTTACCGCGCCGATCGCGTGACACGACAGCAGGTGCCGCATGATCGTCCGCACCGCGACCTGCCGCTCGGCGCTGTTGGTGCCCTGCAGCACCTCGTCGAGCAGGTAGCAGACGCGCCAGTCGTCGCCGGCCGCGCGCGCGGCGGTGACGATGCCTTGCAGGCGCACCAGCGACGCCATGAACAGCGACAGCCCGAGTTCGAGCGAGTCCGAAATTCTCATGCTGGTGTGCAGCGCGAGCGGTGGCAGCCGGAAGCGCGTGGCGCAGACCGGACCACCGGCCTGTGCCAGCACGACGTTCAGCCCGACTGCCCGCAGCAGCGTGCTCTTGCCAGACATGTTCGACCCGGTGATCAGCAGGAAACGCCCCGGGGGACCGATCGTCGCGTCGTTGGTGACCCGACTGGCGTCGGCGAGCAGGGGGTGGCCGAGGCTATCGGCCTCGATCCGCGCCAGGTCGTCGTCGATCTCGGGAAACGTCCAGGTCGGCTGATCGAACGCCACCGAGGCGAGTGCCGTCACCGCCTCGACCCGACCGACGACATCGAGCCAGCGCCGGACGGAGCGACCGTGCCGGCCACGCCAGCGATCGAGCGCCCACCAGACGTGCAGGTCCCACAGCGTCAGCGTCTGCAGCGGCACATAGAGCCACACCGAGTGCCGCACGTCGGACAGCCCGACCAGCCGTTCCAGCGCACGCAGCGCCTGCGGTGCCGGTCGGTGATCGCCGCCGAGGTCGGCTTGCGCCTGAACCAGCAGCGGCGACGACCACGACTGACGCGTCACCAGGTCGATCAGCGGGGCCCATGGTCGCAGCCCGTACTCGCCGGCGGCGCCCGCAAACGTCTGTTCGATCGGATCTCGCCACCACCAGCGCAAGGCCCAGCCCGCGGCCGCCGTCAGGACCCACCAGTCGGGGGTCAGCCCGAAGAACGACGCCAGCGCGCCGGCCGTCGTCGCCGCGCCGAACACCGCCGCGGTCAGCGCCAGCCAGACCGGTCTGTTCGATGCCGATGCGGCTTCCGCCCAGCGGATGACGTGCGCCACATCGCGTGGTTCGGCCGATGCTGCCGACACCGACACCGACACCGGCACCGGCACCGCCAGCGCCTCGCCGGCGAATTGCTGGCGGAAGTCGACCATTGGCGTCAGTTCGCGGACCGCGCTCTGGCGAGCCTCGACCAGGCCACGTGACACCCTGGCAGCGGGGAGCAGCCAGCGCGTCAACGTCTCGCGCCCGCACGGGGTGCGCACCGGTCCGAGCAGCTGCGCCAGCGAGGCATGGCCGAAGACGTCGAGGTCGTCAGCGTACGGGTGGTCGACCAGCCCGATCGGGTGCCACGGCGCGGGCAACGCCTTCCAGTCACGCGCCCGTCGGGCCAGGGCGTCGCGGTTGAGC
>JACDAO010000230.1 GCA_013695405.1 Acidobacteriota bacterium
TCAAGGTCTTCGGGTTGAGCAGCTTGCCGGTGGCGAAGGCCGGGCAGTTCTCCTGGCAGCGTCCGCATTCTACGCAGGTGAACGCATCGAGCACGGCCTTCTTCGGCAGATCCTTGACCGTCTCGAGTCCGACTTCCTCCTTCTCGAAATCGAGGTTCGGGATGGTGCCGAGCACCGGTGCCTTGAGCAGCACCGTACCCGGCGACAGGATCAGGTGCAGGTGCTTGGAGTTCGGGATCAAGGCCAGGAAGGCAAAGACGATGGTCATGTGGACCCACCAGTTGGCCCGTTCGAGCGGCCCCGGCGGCAGCCGCAGGCCGACCAGGAAGGTGATCATCAGCGTCGCGATGAAGAGGCCGATCAGGATCGACTCCTTCGACAGCGATGGCCCGAGCGATCGCGGACGGACAATGCCGCGACGCACCAGGAGCAGCAGGATCCCGGCCAGCACCGCGACGCAGAACGGCACCAGCAGCCAGGTGTAGACGCGAAACGCCCTCGTCTCCGTGAGGTCGACCACGCCGAGGCCGTACAGGGTCTCGACCAGCGTGTAACCGCCGAAGGCCACAAAGCCCCAGAAGACGCCGAGGTGCGCGAAGCCGACCCACGGCTTGCCGCGGATCACCTGGCTCTGGAACACGACTTCGCGCAGGAACCGATCGAGCCGGCGCGGCATCTGATCGAGAGAGAGCGTACCCGGAGCGGCCTGCAGCAACCGCCAGCGGGTGGCCATCTGGGCGGCGAAGTGCCCCACGCTGCCGGCCACCACCACCCAGAACGCCAGCGTCTCGAGCATGGCGTCGAGCTTATCAAGGAAGCTGCGAGGGGTGTCACAATCGTCGCGAGGAGATCCGGACGTCATGAGCAACACATCCGAGCGAGTCGAGAAGTCCAAGGCCGAGTGGCACGAGCGTCTGCCCGAGGCCGCGTACGCCGTGCTGTTCGAAGAGGCCACCGAGCGCCCGTGGACCAGCGAACTGAACGACGAGAAGCGCGCCGGGGTGTTCGTCTGCGCGGCCTGCCACGCGCCGTTGTTCGAGACCTCGGCCAAGTTCGACAGCGGCACCGGCTGGCCGTCGTTCTTCCAGCCAATCGAGGGCGCGCTCGATACCCGGCGCGACTTCAGGATGTTCCTGCCCCGCACCGAGTATCACTGCGCCCGCTGCGGCGGTCACCAGGGTCACGTCTTCAAGGACGGGCCGGCCCCGACCGGCCAGCGCTACTGCAACAACGGCGTCGCGCTGACCTTTGTGCCGGAAGGCGAGCCGTTGCCACCGCTCCAGACGTAGACGCCGGGACTACAAACGACACTCGCGTCTGAGACACCCCGGGACGGGTCCTGTCCGCGACCAGCCCCGTTCGCGGCCACCTTCGCCTCGCCTCAGCCGGCACGCCTCGCAGGTGGCGAGACGGCGCCGAAGCCGAGCGGCCTGTGCCGCCGCCCGTCATGATGCGCGAAGAGCGGTGCGCCGTCGAGTGTCAGGCCTGGGGCTGCCGCCACCTGTGTCATGCCTCGCGGTGGCCAGCGGCCAGGGGACACTTGTTTGGCGTCTGACGGATTCGTGAGCCGCCGGACTCGGTCCGGCAATCTCCGCGCGACTCCACAACGCGGCGAGGTCACGGCCGGACGAGTCCGGCCGCTACGCTATGGTTTTTTCAGCGCCGCGATCAAGGCGGGCACGATCTCGAACAGGTCGGCGGTGATGCCGTAGTCGGCGATTTCGAAGATCGGCGCGTCGGGATCCTTGTTGATGGCGACGATGGTCCGGGCGCCCTTGATGCCGACCACGTGTTGGATCGCCCCCGAGATGCCGAGCGCCAGATAGAGTTTCGGGGCGACAGTCTGGCCCGAGCTCCCGATCTGCCGGTCCATCGGCAGCCAGCCGTTGTCGCAGATCGGCCGCGAGGCCGCCAACTCCGCGCCGAGCGCGTCAGCCAGTTCCTGGACCAGCGCCAGGTGCTCGGGCCCCTTGATGCCGCGGCCGACCGAGACGATGCGTTCGGCGGCACCCAGGTCGACCGCCTGCCGGGCTTCCTGAAACGGCGCGTCTGGTTGCTGGCGTACGTCGCTGGACGAGACCGCCACTGCCTGCGCGACCACCTCGGCCGGCGCACCACCCCGCTGCAGCGAGTCGGCCCGCACGGCGCCGATCTGCAGCGTCGCCAGGTGCGGCGCCGGGCCGGCGGGCTGCACATCGGCAAGCAGCCGGGCCTGGAACATCGGCCGGGTGAAGCGGACGCCGTCGCCGTCGCGGGCCAGCGCCACGCAGTCGGGCACCATCGGCCGCTGCAGGCGCGACGCGAGCATCGGCATGAAGTCGCGTGCCTGGTAGGTATGGGCCGCCAGCACCAGGGTCGGCGCGGCACTGGGGATCACGGTCGCGAGCGCGGTCACGTAGACGTCGGCGGTGTAGTTGGCCAGCGCCGGATCCGAGGCCACCAGTACCTGCGTCACCGCGGCTTCGGCGAGTTGACTCGCAAGGGCCTCCACGTCGTGGCCAGCCAGGACCACGCTGATCGGCAGCCCGAGCGCTTGACCGGCCGCCAGCGCTTCCCAGGTCGCGCGGTGCATCTGACCGCCGTGATGCTCGGCGACGACCAGGATCATGACGCCACCACCCGCGCGTCCTCACGCAACGCCCGGAGCAACTCACCCGCCGCTTCGGCCGGCGTGCCGGCGATCATCCGGGTCTGCTTCTGCTTGTCAGGCGCGCGCAGACCGGTGACGTGCTGCGCCGGCTGGCTCACCGGCGCCGCGACGCTGCGGATTTCCTTCTTCCTGGCGGCCATGATGCCCTTCAATGTCGCGTAGCGCAGCTGGTTGATGCCGCTCTGGATCGTCAGCAGGGCCGGCAGCGGCATCTCGAGCCACTGGAACCACCCGCCCTCGAGCTCGCGCTTGACGCGGAGCGTGGCGCCGGCGACCTGCACCTCCATGATGATCGTGGCGTGCGGCACGCCGAGCCGCTCAGCCAGGATGACGCCGGTCTGCCCGAACCCCTGATCGTCGGACTGCAGCCCGGTCAGCACCAGGTCGGCTTGCTCGGGGCCGATCGCCGCCAGCAGCGCGTCGGCGACGACGAAGGCGTCGGCCTGCGCCAGCGCGTCGCTCTCGACGTGCAGGGCGCGGTCGGCGCCGCGCGCCAGCGCTTCACGCAAGACCTGGGTGACCCGTGCGGGGCCGGCCGAGACCACGACCACCTCGCCGCCGTGCGCCTCGCGCAGCCGCAGGGCTGCCTCGAGCGCGTAGGCGTCGGGTTCGTTCATCTCGAAGTCGGCGTCGCCGTCGCGAACCCAGGTGCGCGCCTCGTTGGGGCGCACCTGCCAGTCGCGGGCGACGACCTGTTTGATACAGACAGCAATTTTCATGGGCTGGGGGCTGGGGTTGAGAGTTCAGGGTAGCCGCCGGACTTGTCCGG
>JACDAO010000448.1 GCA_013695405.1 Acidobacteriota bacterium
CTCCTGATCCTACTACGCCCTGTGGGTATACTCCTGCGCATGTCTGATCGTCCCGGAGCGAGCCGCACGCTCCTGCGAGGTGCCAGCCTCGCGATCCTGTTCCTGACCGCCGCCTGCGCGGCCCCACCGCAGAAGGAGATGGACCAGGCCCAGGGCGCGATCGACACCGCGCGAGCCGCCGGGGCCGCGCAGTATGCCGCCGCCGAGTTCGCCGCCGCCGAAACCGCACTGCGCCGTTCCAACGAGGCAGTCACCCAGCGAGACTTCCGGCAGGCGCTGAACCAGGCGCTCGACGCGCGCGAACGCGCCCAGACCGCGGCCCGTGAAGCCGCCGACATGAAAGCGGTCGCCCGAGGCCAGGCCGAAAGCGCGCTGACGGGACTCGAACTGGCGCTGGCCAGCGGACATCAGCGCCTGACGACGAATCGTCCTGCCACGCCTCCCGGACGACGCGCCACGCCCGCTCCACTCCCCGCACTCGCGGCCCTGGCGACGTTGGTGAGTGCCGGCGATGCGACACTGCAAGAAGCGCGCTCGCATGTGCAGGCGCAGCGATTCGACGCGGCCCTGGCCCTGGCGCGGCCCATGTCGATCAAGGTGCGCACGGCGATTACGGCGCTGGACGACGCACGGACGGTGCTACCGGCGCCGCGGGCCACTCGCCGCGGCCGATGAGGCACTGAGGCGTTGCTGCAGAAAGCGCGCGCCGCAGGCGGCCTGTGTGTGGCAGTCGATGCGGCCTCGCGCGTCGGTCAGCCTCGCCAGCGACCTTCGCAAATGACCTCGGCCCAGCCGGTCAGGAAGACCCCGTCATCGTTCCACTCGACCTGCTGTCGACCGCCGGGGGCCACGACGTCGACCGACCGCGCGGCCCCGCCGTAGGCCGCCGACGCCACCGAGTCAGCGCACGACCCGGTGCCTGACGACTCGGTCGGGCCGACGCCCCGCTCGTAGATCAGGATCGCGACTTCGGTCGGTGACATCACCTGCGCCAGTTCGACGTTGACGGCCTCGGGAAACGCCGGGTGCTGCTGCAGGGCCGCGCCGAGACGCAGCATCGCCCCCCGGTCGAGGTGGTCGACCAGCCAGACCGCCTGCGGGTTCCCCATCCACAGCGTGACCAGCGGCACCGGGACGCCGTCAACCTCGACCGAACGCTGCGCCAGATTTTCGGGCTGGCCCATCGCAGCCCGGAACACCGGCCGGCGCTGGTCGTCGTGCCCCGTCAAGTCGACACGCTTGTCGCCCGCGTCCGTGGCAATCACGTAGGACGCGCCCGGCGCCGCCGCGTCCTGCTCGGCCAGCAGCGCCGCAAGCCCGCGGACGCCGTTGCCAGACACGCCGGCGATCGATCCGTCCGAGTTGAACAGCCGCATCCGCGCGCCGCCTGGTTGGCGGACGAAGCCGATCAGGCCGTCGGCGCCGACCCCGGTGTGGCGGGCACAGATCTGGCGCGCCAGGCCCGGCCCGTCCGGTCCGGCAAGGTCATCGAGCGCGGCGTACAGGAAATCGTTACCGTAAGCGTGAGCTTTCCAGAAGCGCATGGCGAGTCAGCGCCCTCACGCGCCTGGCACGGCGGCAGTGGCGAGCGACCGCGCCAGGTCGGGCAGCGGATTCAGCCGGCGATCGAGCAGGCGCCGGGGATGGACGTTCTGCAGCGCCGTCAGCATCGACGACTTGACGCCCGGGTGCTCGCGCTCGAGGTCGCCGATCAGCCGCTTGAGGCGCTGCCGCTGCAACCCGAGGTCACCGCACGCCGGGCAGCAGCAGCCGACGACCGTCAGCTCCGACTCGAGCGTGTATTCCAACGCCTCCTGTTCAGTGACGAACACCAGCGGACGAATCACCACGTGCTTGCCGTCGTCGGACACCAGGCGCGCTGGCATGGCCTTCAGCGACCCGCCGAAGAACAGATTCAGCAGCAGGGTCTCGACGAAGTCGTCGAGGTGGTGGCCGAGCGCGATCTTGGTGGCGCCGACTTCATCGGCCATGCGATACAGCACGCCGCGGCGCAGCCGGGCACACAACGAGCAGGGCGTGGCGTTGGCCTCGAGCAGGTCGTCCATCACCCCGCCGATGTTGGTGTGCTCGATCCGCACCTCCCAGCCGTGCGCCTCACAGGTGCGCCTGATCAGGTCGTGCTTGAACGCCTTGTAGCCGGAATCGACGGTGACCGCGACGAGCGTGAAGGCAATCGGCGCGCGCTTCTGCAGCACGTCGAGAATCTGCAGCAGCGCCCAGCTGTCCTTGCCTCCGGAGAGGCCGACCATCACCCGATCGCCGTCCTCGATCAGGCGATGCTCGATGCTGGCGCGGGCGACCTTCTTGGCGAGGCGGGTTTCGAGCGGGGTACGGTAGGGCATGCGGGCTCAAGGCTGCGGGCTACGGGCTGCAGGCTACAACTCATCGTCGGGGCGGCGGCTGGTATCGATCTTCGCGGTAGACCGGCACCAGGCGAATCCGAGCGCCCAGGTAACGGCTGTCGCGCACGCCCTCGTCGAAGAGCGGGACGAAACCGTCACTGGCGGCAATCGAGATCGTGTAGACCCGGTTCATCGGCTGGCCCGGCACAGCCTTGTAGGGAAAGCCTGCCGGCATCCTGACCCGCACGGTCTGGCCGCTGCCCGCACCAGGCGCCACCTCGACCCGCTCGGCGCCGCTGACGATCCGCACCACCGAGGCAGCCGCGCCGGTCGCGACCTCGACGTCGACGGCATCGAGTGCCAGCGACGTGAAGGCGCCGTCGGTGTGCGGCCGGGCCGGGGCGCGCAGGATCAGGTCGGCGCGCGCCTGACCGCGCACCCAGAACCACTCGCCCTCGCGATTGTAGGCGTTGTCGTCGAGAAAGTACGCCAGCAGCGGCGGCTCCCCCGCCAACGGCTGTTTGGCCCGCGACGGGGTGACGTTGACCGGCAGGTCGTTGACCAGCGACAGCTCGATGGGCAGGCGCGTGAACAAGCCGTACTTGGGATGGGTCGCCGGGAAGAACGAGGTGTAGAACGGGTTGACCACCAACTGCATCGTGAACAGCCCCCCGACCGCCGCCGCGGCGACCGCGGCCCGCACCGTGATCATCGCCGGCACCAGGAACAGGAACAGCGCGTAGTAGCCCATGAAGTAGCGATTGCCGACCGGACCGCCGCCCCCCGAGTACGTGAACGGCATGTAGATCAGCAGCGCGATCGAGGCCAGCCCCAGCGTCGCCAGCACCAGCCATTGGAACGGCTCGCGTCGTTGCCGGCCGGCAACCAGGAACAACCCCGCCGCCAGGACTCCTGGAAAGAAGTAGGGCACCAGCCCGGTGTGCCGCCCGACCAGGAAGTAAAGCACGTTCCAGGGCAGCACCGTGGTCAGGGCGTCGCGGTTGAACAGCACCTCGGTCAACAGGCCGTCGGTGGCGCGGCTCTCGCCGACGCGCTCGAAGGTCGCGTCGGCGGTCTGGAACGGGAACCGGCCGTAGAAGGTCGCGCGGTCCGGGCCGCCGCCCTGATAGTTCATGTCGCCGCTGCTCAGGCCGTTGGCGACGAACAAGCCACCGGTCGCGCCGACGAACGCCACCGAGATCACCGCGACCCGCGCCCACTGACGACGGAGCAAGGCCAAGGCGAGCACCGGCGCGGCGGCCAGCACGTTGAGCGGCTTGGAGAACGTCGCGGTCCCGAGCAGCACGCAGGCGACGACATCCGACCACGGACTGCGCAGCAGACGGGCCCAGCGGTCGGTCCAGGTGCCGGTCGGCACCAGCGGCGGCGCCACCTCCTTGTAGGCCCAGAAGAACAGCCCGAGCAGCACCAGTGCCAGATTGAACAACTCCGGGGTCAGCCAGACGAAATAGACCGGCGCGGCCGAGGCGAACAGGAAGACGAACGCGAAGGCCAGCGCGGCGCTGCTGCTGGCGCGTGCCCGCAGGAACGCGTACGCGGCCGCGAACGAGGCCGTCAGCAACAGGGCGTGCAGCACCAGGAAACCGTTGGTGCCGAACAGCACGATGAACGGCGCCGCACACAGCGGATAGATGAACGACTTGCCGTAGTACAGCCGGTCGCTGCGCGGGTCGGGGCTCTTGACCCAGCGCACGAACGGCGGCGCGCCTTCCACCTCGAGGTGGAACTGGCGACCGCGCTTGAGGAAGATGCCCTGCGGCCCGGATGGGAACTCCTTCCACACGCGCACCAGATCCTTGCGCTGGAACTGGGCGTCCCAGTCCTCGGCGTAGCTGTGGCCAAGGCTGTAGTAGGTCGCTTCGTCGCTCTGGAACCCGAAGGCGACGACCGGGAACTGCACGGTCAGCGCGAAGCCGAGCAGCAGCACGCCGAGCAGCAACGTGGCCACCGCGCCGGGCTCCTGCCACAGGCGCCCGAGATGCGGCGCGCGCGGCACGTTCACCGTGTCGCCCCGCTGTCGAGGAACGACAGATCCTCACGCAACAGACCCTGCCGTCTGGTCGGGCCCGACAGCCGCGCCATCAGCACGTAGAGGCGCTCCATCTTG
>JACDAO010000496.1 GCA_013695405.1 Acidobacteriota bacterium
TGACCTCGCCGACCGGCACCACCGTGACGATCACGACCGGTAATGGCGCCGCCTTCGCCAACGTCTTCAACGGCACCACCTGGGAAGACCGGGCGGGCACCGCGCCGGTCACCGACGCGACCTATGCCGCCAACGTCGTGCGAACGAGCCTGGTCCCCGAAGAAGCGATGAGCGCCTTCACCGGCCAGGATCCCAACGGCCAGTGGACCCTCACCGTGCTCGACACGACCACCGGCCAGGCTGGGACCTTGAGCAGCTGGAGCCTGGTGCTGGTCACCGGCAGCACCTGGAACCTGATGCAGACCCTGACCGCGGCGCCCGCCGGCGTGTTGCCCGGCGGCACCGTCACCTACACCGCGGCCGTCGCGAGTACGGGCCCTGGTGACGCCCAGGGACCGCTCACGTTCACGCTGCCGTTGCCGGCGGCGGCGTTGTTCACGTCGATCGTGTCACCCGCGGGCTGGACCTGTGTGACGCCTGCCGTGGGCCTCAGCGGCACCATTACCTGCACGCGACCGGGCACCCTGGCCGTTGGCGCGACCCAGACCTTCACCGTGGCCACCACGGTGGCGCCCGCGACCCCCGTGTTGACCCAGGTCACGGCGACCGCGACGGTCCAGAGCGGCGCCGGTGAGCTGAACATCAGCGACAACGCGGCGACCGCGACCTCGCTGGTCGTGCAGCCGACCGCGGTCGACACCGACGGCGACTCGCTGTCCAACACCTGGGAGACCACCTTTGGCCTCGACCCGGCCAGCCCGGGCGGCGCCAACGGACCGTTCGGCGATCCCGACGGCGACGGCCTCACCAACGCGCAGGAACTGGCGGCCGGCACCCATCCGCGCGGCTTCCACACGCGCTACTTCGCCGAAGGGGCCACCAGCACGTTCTTCGACGTCCGCTTCGCATTGCTGAACACCGCTGCGGAGAGTGCCCACACCCTGTTGCGCTTCCTGCCCGCGACGGGCCCTGCCGTTGGACACACCCTGCTGATCGGCCCGGCCACCCGTGCCACCGTGACCCCGAAGACGCTGCAGGGCATGGCGGTCGCCGAGTTCGCCACCGTCGTCGAATCGGATCAACCGGTCATCGCCGATCGCACGCTGTCGTGGGACGGCCAGGGCTACGGCAGCCATGCCGAGTCGAGCGTCGCCGCGCCGGCGACCCAGTGGTACCTGGCCGAAGGCGCGACGCACTCCGGCTTCCAGCTGTTCTACCTGCTGCAGAACGCCAACGCGACGACCGCGACGGTGACCGTCGAGTACCTGCTGCCGTCCGGCGGGCCGGTCACCCGGGCCTACGTCGTCGCCGGCAACAGCCGACAGACGGTCTGGGTCAACACCGACCCGGCCCTGTCGAGTACCGATGTGTCGGCGACCATCACCAGCGACCTCCCGATCATCGTCGAGCGCGCCATGTATCTCAATCGCGCTGGCCAGACGTTCGCGGCCGGACACGGCAGCGCCGGCGTCACCGCGCCGAGCACCACGTGGTTCCTGGCTGAGGGGGCGACCGGGCCCTTCTTCGACCTGTTCGTGCTGATTGCCAACCCGACCCAGACGGCGGCCACCATCACCGCGACATTCCTTCGTCCGGACGGCTCGACCGTGGTCAGGACGTACCCGGTGGCAGCCAAGTCACGCTTCAACATCTGGGTCGACGAAGAAGGGCCGGAACTGGCCAACACCGCGGTGTCGACGACGATCGCGTCCGACGTGCCGGTGCTGGTCGAACGCGCGATGTGGTGGCCGGGCAACGGCAACACCTGGCACGAGGCGCACAACTCGTTCGGTGCGACAAGCACCGGCGTGACCTGGGCGCTGGCCGAGGGCGAACAGGGCGGCCCGACCGGCGTCGAGACCTACGTGCTCGTCGCCAACACCTCGGCGTTCGCCGGACAGGTGCGGGTGACGCTCTTCAAGGAAGACGGCACGACGCTCGTCAAGACGCTGCCGGTGGCGGCCAACAGTCGGCTCAACGTCCCGATCGGCGCGGCCGAAGCCGCGGGCGGGTTCGGCCCCACCAACGTCAACGGCCGCCGCTTCGGCTGCGTCGTCGAGAGCCTGGTGCCGGCGGGCGGCACTGACCCGGCCCAGATCGTGGTCGAACGGGCGATGTACTCCAACGCCGGCGGCGTGGTCTGGGCCGCCGG
>JACDAO010000500.1 GCA_013695405.1 Acidobacteriota bacterium
CTACGCGCTGCTGTCGCTGTTTCCGTTCTTCCTGCTGCTGTTCTCGATCCTTGGCAGCGCGACCGCGGACGATGCGGCGCGCCTGCGGGTGTTCGACTTCGTGCTGCGCTACTTCCCGCGCCAGTTCGACTTCATCGCGACCCAGGTCGATGCGTTCCGCCAACAGCGCATGTCGCTCGGCCTGGCCGCCAGCCTGGTGATGATCTGGTCGTCGCTGGGCGTGTTCAGCGCGATTACCACCGCGGTCAACTACGCCTGGGGGGTCGAGCGCCAGCCGAACTATTTCAAGCACCAGCTGGTGGCGTTCGCCATGCTGCTCGCCTCAGGCGTGCTGCTGCTGGCGGCGCTGTTGCTGATCAGCGCCGGCTCGGTGGTCGAGGCCTCGTGGTTCGCCGCGGTGGTCGGCAACGTGCCGGCGCTCGAATGGCTGCGCGGCGTCGGCGCGCGCTGGGCCAGCACCGTGCTGTTCATCATGGTCACTGGTCTGATCTTCTACTACGTGCCCAACACCAACAAGGTGCGGTTCCGCGACGTCTGGCCCGGGGCGATCGTCGCCGGCCTGCTGTGGCGCTGCGCGCTGAGCGGCTTCAGCTGGTATGTGCGCGACCTGTCGCGATTCAGCGTGCACGGCACGATTGCCAGCGTGGTGGTGTTCCTCACCTGGGTCTACGTGTCGGCGGTGGTGCTGCTGTACGGCGTCGAACTGACCGTCGCCTACGCCCAGATCCGGCGGATGACCCGCCAAGTGCTGCCCGGCCGCCGCTGACGCCGGTCAGCGGAAGATCACCCACAGCACCACCACCAGCAGCATCAGCGCGATCGAGGCCACCGCCTGCCAGCCCATCGTCAGGCGCTCGGCGGGATTGCGCGCGTAGCCGCCTTCGAGCGTGGCGAAGGTCAGGCCGCGCAACTGAGCCGTCGGCGTCGCTGGCGTCGCCAGCGAGACCGCGACCAGCACCACCGCGCTGACCACGAAGATCAGCACGGCGAAGTGCAGGAAGTTGATTGTCACGAAGTAGTGCAAGGCCGGGCTGTCGGCGACGAACGGCCGCGCCCGCAGCACCTCGAACACGAAGCGGGTCGCGCCCAGGATCGCGCCGACGATCAGCGCCGCGAATGCCCCCTGCCGGGTCGCCCGGGTCCAGAACACACCGAACAGGAAAACCGCGGCAATCGGCGGGCTGACGTAGGCCTGCACGCTCTGCAGGTAGACGTACACCTGCGTGCTGAGCAGGCTGATGAACGGCACCCAGGCGATCCCGAGCACGACCATCCCGACGGTTGCCCAGCGGCCGACGCGGACCAACTGCGCCTCGGTCGCATCGGGCTTGAGCTTACGGTAGACGTCGAAGGTGATCAGCGTCGAACTCGAGTTGAACGTTGCCGAGAGCGACGACATCAGCGCGGCCATCAGCGCCGCCACCATCAGCCCGGTCAGTCCCGACGGCAGCAACCGCACCACCATCACCGGGTAGGCGTTGTCGCCGGTCACCTCCGGGTACAGGGCGCGGGCAATCAGGCCCGGCAACACCAGCACGAACACCGGCGTGATCTTGAGCAGCGCGGCGAAGATGGTGCCGCCGCGGGCGTGCGCCTCGTTTCTGGCGCCGAGCACCCGCTGCACGATCACCTGGTCGGTGCACCAGTACCAGAGGCCGAGGATCGGCGCGCCGAAGAGGATGCCGGTCCACGGGAAGTCGGGATCGGTCATCGGCCGTATCATCGAGAACGACTCGGCCGGCAGGGCCGCACGCAGGCCCGACCAGCCGCCCACCTCCCACAGTCCGAGCACCGTCAGCAGCACGGCGCCGGCCAGCAGCACCACCGCCTGGACCACCTCGGTGTAGATCACCGCCGACAGGCCGCCGACCACGGTGTAGACGCCGGTGGCCAGAACCATCGCGATCGACGAGGTGTAGAAGTCCCAGCCGACCAGGGTGTGCAGCAGCAACGCGCCGGCATACAACGAGACCGAAATCTTGGTGAAGATGTAGGCGACCACCGAGACCGTGGTCAGGTACCAGCGGCAGGCGCTGCCGTAGCGCCGCTCCAGGAACTCCGGCATGGTAAACACGCCGCTGCGCAGGTAAAACGGCGTGAACACCCAGCCAAGGGTCAGCACCATGAACACGGCCAGCCACTCGAAGTGCCCGACCGCCAGGCCAGTCGTGGCGCCGGCTCCGGCTAACCCGATGAAGTGCTCACTCGAGATGTTGGTGGCAAACAGCGAGGCGCCGATCGCCGCCCAGCCGACGTTGCGATCGGCCAGGAAGTAATCCGTCGACGATCGGTTACGGCGTGAGAACGAGAAGCCGATGCCGAAGATGACGACGAGGTACGCCGTGAGGGCGGCGATGTCCAGTGCGGTCATGGGTGCCGCCGATTGTACGCGCGATCACTCGGCCGCCGGGACCAGTACCTGGGTGTCCAGGCCGAGCGTCTGCCGGCCGCCGAGCGCGACCGCCGCGGCGACCGTCGCCGCTCGTCCGGCGAGCGTCAGCACGACGATCGATCCACCGAAGCCGCCGCCGGTGATCCGCGCGCCGAGCACCCCGGGCTGCGCCCGAGCCAGGTCGACCAGTCGGTCGATCTCCGGGGTCGAGACCTCGTAGTCGTCGCGCAGCGAGGCGTGCGAGGCGTTCATCAGCGCGCCGAGGCGGGCGCCGTCGCGCTTGCGCAGCGCCTCGACCGCACCCAGTACGCGGGCGTTCTCGGTGATGATGTGCCGGGCTCGCTTCAGCAGCGTTGGATCCAGGCCGTCGAGCCGCGACAGGTCGCGCTCGGGAACCTCGCGCAATGCCTGGACGCCGAGCGCGCGGGTCGCCGCGTCGCATTCCTCGCGTCGCTGACGATAGCCGCCGGTGTCGTGATTGTGGCGTTGCCCCGAGTTGACGACGGCCAGTTGGAGGCTCGAGGGTATGCGCACCAGTTGCCACGACAGGTCGCGGGTGTCGAGGAACAATGCGTGATTGGCGGCCCCGAGCGCGCAGGCAATGGGGTCCATCACGCCCACCGGGACGCCGATGAAGTCGGTCTCGACCTTGCGCGCCAGACCGGCCAGCACGACGTCGTCGAAGTGCAGTTGGAACAGCTCGCGCACGGCCCGCAGCAGGCTGACCGACAGCGACGCACTCGACGACAGGCCGCTGCCGAGCGGCACCTCCGAACGAATCACCGCGTCGAAGCCGCCCACGACGTAGCCGGCGGCCCGCAGCACGGCCGTGCTGCCCTGCACGTAATCGACCCACCCGCCGGTGCGCGCCTCCTCGCCGACCGTGTAGCGCGCCTGCTGCTGCTCGTGCGGCACGGCGTGGCTCCAGACTCGGCACGAGGCATCGGGGTTGGCAGCCAGCGCCACGGCGGTGGTCTGCGAGATCACCGTCGGCAGCACGAAGCCGCCGGAGTAGTCGGTGTGTTCGCCGATCAGGTTCACGCGGCCCGGGGCCTGGCCGATGATCGTCCGCCGATGTCCGAGGTACCGGATGATGTCGTGCTGTGGGATGTCGGTCACGGGGACGCGCGGTCGCGGGGCAGGATCAGGAGGCCGGCTGCAGGATGCCGAGCGCCTTGAGAATGGCCGCGGCGAAGTGCGGCACGTCGTCGGCCTTGCGCGAGGTGATCAGCGAGCCGTCCTCGACCACCGGTCGATCGACGTAACGGCCGCCGGCGTTCTTGATGTCGATGGCGATCGACGGCCAGCAGGTGATGGTGCGGCCTTCGACCGCCTTGACCGAGATCAGCAACTGGGCGCCGCGGTCGATCGCGGCCACCGGCTTGCCGGCGGCGAGCGTGTCGCGAATCAGGTCGAGCACCGCGTGCCGCATCCGGAGGCGATCGGGGGCATAGCCGCCAGGAATGACGACGGCATCGTAGTCGGCCGCGCGAGCCTGTCCGGCCGCGACCTCGGCCGCCACCTCGAGCGTCTTGCGGCCGCGGTAGATCCGTCCTGCCAACGGCCCGATCGTGACGACATCGACGCCAGCCGATCGCAGCAGATCGCGGGTGCCCGCGACGTCGTTGTCCTCGAACTCGTCTTCCAGCAATAACGCCACGCGCTTGCGGATGTCGGCGGTCACGGCGATGTTCTCCAGAAGGCGAATCTTACATCACGGCGCAGCGTCCCGCGGCCAGCCAGGCGGTGTCGGCCGGCCCGCCGAACGACTAAGATCGACTGGTCATGGCCAATCGTCTGGCGGCAGAGAGCAGCCCCTACCTCGCGCAGCACGCCGACAACCCGGTGGACTGGTACCCGTGGAGCGCGGAGGCGCTGGCCCGGGCCACGGCCGAGCAGAAGCCGATCTTCCTGTCGGTCGGCTACAGCACCTGCCACTGGTGTCACGTCATGGCGCACGAGTCGTTCGAGGATGCCGAGGTCGCGGCCCTGCTCAACGCGCACTTCGTCAGCATCAAGGTCGATCGCGAGGAACGTCCCGACATCGATCGGGTCTACATGCTGTTCGTCCAGGCGACGACTGGCCACGGCGGCTGGCCGATGAGTGTCTTCCTGACGCCCGACCTGCAGCCGTTCTACGGCGGCACCTATTTCCCGCCGACCGGTCGGCCGGGACGACCCGGCCTGCTCGAAGTGCTCCAGGAGATTGCCAGGGTGTGGCGAGAGGAACGTGCCCGCGTCACCGCGTCGGCCGAGAGCCTGAC
>JACDAO010000507.1 GCA_013695405.1 Acidobacteriota bacterium
GCGCCGAGCACCGCGCCGCCAGCGGTCGCGCCGCCGATCTGGGCCGCGCTGCGGGTCGACGGCGATTCGCCATCCCGGTAGATGGTCGCGGTGGGAAGGCGCTGCTCGCGTCCTTCGCCCAGCACCAGGGTGTGGAAGCGGACGCCCAGGCGCGCCCGGTCGCGGAACTTGCCGCCGTCTTCGACCAGCGTGACGCTGCCCAGCAGGAGCGCCCCGGCCGGCACCACCACCACGCCGTCCGCGAGCACATCACGAGCGACCCGCGCCCGGACTGGATCCTCGACCCGCGCGGTGGCCGACGAGATCGTCGTCTCGAGCTGCACGCCGATGACGCTGTCCTCGGGAATCGTCACCCGCTCCCTGCGCCACCCCGGCAAGCGGGCAATCGACCCCGTCGCGACCCGGACGTCGGCTGGCGGGTCGACCTGATTGCCCGCGACGTAGCCGCCGGCCTCTGCTGTCATGCAGGTCGAGACGAACACCATCGCGAACAGGGAACGGAGGGACATGATTCGCCAGAGGGATGGCATCGCCTCGACCGCAAAGCTCGTGCCCCGTCGCTCGTGCGGTGAAACAGTTGCGCCGGCAACTCGTCGGCGCAGCAGTGACCTGACCTGGTGAATTCAGCCCCGGACGGCTGTACCCCTTGCAGGACACGGTGAAGCAGTTCGGGGACAATAGGGAACAGCGCGCCCGGTCGCACAATTTGCATGTAAATGTATCGGGGTCCTGTTATTGCCGGAGGCGACGTGGCGAAGTTTTGCAGTGTGGCAATTCTGATGATGCTCCTGGTGCCGGCAGCGGTGCGGGCGGACGACCTGACGCTGCGCGACGTCATCGAGCTGCGGCGGGCGGGGCTGGGCGAGGACGTGCTGCTCGCCGTGATCGAGGCCGACGGCGGCGCGTTCGCCCTGTCCTATGCCGACATCATGGACCTCAAGGGGGAGGGCTTCAGCGAGCGGCTGATTGCTGCGCTCGTTCGGACCGGCGCCCGTCGCCGGGCCTACAGCGAGGCGGCGCCGCCGGTCGTCCAGGTCGAGCAGTACGTCACCTCCTACGCGCCCGCGGTTGTCGTCGGCGGCGTCCCTCTCCCGGGGCCGTACTCGTCGTCAGATTTCGAGGAGGGACGGCGTCGAACCGGCGGCCATTCCCGGCGGTTCGAGCCGCACCGCCACAACCCGCTTGCCGCCACCTGGGTGACGCGCGCCTCCGACGGGCGCAACGTCAGCGCCGACGGCGTGGTCCATACGGGCAAGCCCGCCGCGGCCTGGGTGACGCCCAACGAGATTCGCCCCGGGGCGGCAGGTACGCGTGGCGGCGGCAGTGAGGACCACGACCGCGGCCGCGGTTCCGACCGGGACGACAATCGCAGGAGCGCGACGACGCGCGACTCATCGCGAAGCGACTCAGGACGTCCGCGACCCTGACGTGCCAGTTGGCACGAACGCCTGCAGCACTGACCGGCCCTCGAGGCCCCAGGCCAGCGCCCGGTGCAGCCCGTCGACGACGACCCAGGCGGCATCGTCTGGCTTGAGCCGATCGCCGACCGAAAACGGCGCAAGAACGATTGCCGACGGCTGCGCCGCGCGGGCGGCGGCAATCCTCTGCCAGCAGGACGGGTTGGCGAGTGCGTAGCGGGCGGCGTGACGCGTCAACCAGCTGACGCCGTCGCCCACCGTGCAACCCTGCCATGACTCTCCGAGTGCCATCGTGTCGCCATGGCACGGCTCGCCGGCATGAGGAGCCAGCCAGAGCGCGTCGACGGTCGTCGCGTCCAGCTCGACCAGCTGCCAGCCGCAGACATGATCCTGCATCGCGTCGATCAGGGGGATCGCCCAACGCGCCGGGTCATGGCCCGGAAAGCGCGCCTCGCGGATGGTGGCGATGATGTCGAGGCGCGAGACGTCGGGCAGGATGATGCGCACGGGCTTCCGCAGATCACCTCATCTTGCTACAGTCGCTGCCGTGACGTACCTGCCGGCCCGCGGCCTGCTTGCCGCCGTCCTCGTGTTCGCCTCCTCGCTGCTGGCCGGGTGCGACAACACCTCGTCCTCGCCGACCGCCCCGTCGACCGGTGTCGGTGTGCTCCAGGTGGTCGGTGCGCGTCCGATCGTCCGCGCCGCCGAGCAGCTGACCCTGGCGGCTACCGCGGCTGGCGTGGCCGCGACCGGCGTGTCGTGGACCAGCAGCGACGCTACGGTCGCCTCGGTCACCGCCGCCGGCCTGGTCACCGCGCGCCGCGCCGGACGGACCACCCTGACCGCCTCGTCGACCGCCGGTACGGGAAGCGTCGCCTTACGCGTGGTGCCCGACTTCGCCGGCACCTGGGCGGGCGCGCTGGCCCGCCCGCAGTTGACCTGCGCGGCGACTTCAGCGGCCGCGCTCTGCGCCCCGGGCGCGACCACGGCCGGCACCATCACGTTGACCGTGACTCAGGCGGCCGATCGGGCCACGGCCACCCTGCGTGACTCCGCCGAGCCCACCGCCGTGCTCGCCCTCACGGGCCAGGTGCTCGACGACGACCAGCTGTCGCTGGCCGGCCGGGTCGACGTACCGGCGGTGACACCGGCGCTGCGCGTGGACGCCAGCACCTTCAGGGCCACCATCGACCCGACCCGCGACACCATGACCGGCAGCTACGTGCTCACGGTCGACCGGGCCATGCCACCGGCGGCGCTGCAGCCCGATTACCGCGCGCAGGTGCAGTTTCGCGACCTGCCGCGACGCTGACCGACTACACTCGACCGCGTGGCGACGCAGCCCGATGTCATCGTGATCGGCGCGGGGCTGATCGGCTGCGCGATCTCGCACGCCTTGTCGCGCAACGGCGCGCAGGTGCTCGTCCTCGACGCTTCCGCGCCAGGCTCGGGCGCCTCGCAGGCCTCGGCCGGCGTGCTCTGCCCGCACATCGAGGCGGTGCCTGATTCGCCGCTGCAGCAGCTCGGGGTCGCGAGTCTCGGCCTCTACGAACAGTTCATCGCCCGCGTCCAGCGCGACGCCGGCCTCGACGTGCCGTTCGTGCGCGACGGCACGCTCGAGACCGCCGACAGCGACGAAGGCGCGGCGCACCTGGCACAGCTCGCCCCGCAGCTGACCGCGCAGGGCGTGGCGTGCACGTTTGCCGACGGCAGGGCGCTCCGCGAACTCGAGCCGCTGGTTGGCGACACGCAGCGAGCCGGTCTGCTGATCGAGACCCATGGCGCGGTGCGCGTGCGCGACCTGGTCGAGGCGCTGCGCGTGGCGTCGCTGGCGTTCGGCACCCGCTTCCTCGAAGCCGAACGCGTCTCGCAGGTATCGACCCGACCGGGCGTCCTGCTCGTGCGCACCCATGCCAATCGCTTCGAGGCGCCGCACGTCATCGTCACCGCGGGTGCGTGGTCGATTCGTCTGCCCGTCGACGGCCAGCCGGCGGCTCCGACCCACCCGGTGCGCGGGCAATTGCTGCGCCTGCAGGCAACGGCCGCGGCAATGCTGCGACGCGTGCTGTGGGGACGCGAGTGCTATCTGGTCCCGTGGGGCGACGAAGTGCTCGCCGGCGCCACGGTCGAGGACGCGGGGTTCGACGCTCGTGCCACGGTGGCCGGCGTCATCCAGCTCTGTTCAGCGGCTCGGGCGCTGGTCCCGGCACTCGCCGATGCCACCTTCAGCGAGGTCCGGGTCGGCCTGCGTCCCGGCTCGCCCGATGCGCTGCCGATGATCGGCGCCTCGCACCGCGCCCCGGGTCTGATCTACGCCACCGGCCACCATCGCAACGGCGCGCTGTTGGCGCCCATCACCGCCGACCTCGTGCAACGTCTGGTGACGGACCCCGGCGCCACGATTCCTGCCGCGGTCTCGCCATCCCGTTTCGCACTCTGAGACGCACCCGGAGGTGCCTGCCGTGTCTGATCCTCTCGACGACGAGCAATTGCGAATCGCGCTGACCACGCTCCCGGGCTGGGAGCGCGCCGGCAACGCGATCCAGAAGCAGTTCACCGCCGCCAGCTTCGCCGATGGCGTGACGCTGCTGACACGGCTGGCCTTCGAGGCCGAGGCGGCCGATCATCATCCAGACTTCGTGCTCGAATACCGTCGCCTGACGGTGCGGTACTGGACCCATACCGCCGGTGCCGTCACCCAGAAGGACATCGACGGCGCCCGCACCACCGAACGCCACGCCGGCCCCTACCTCGTGAAGGACATGTAGCGCATGCTGATCACCACCACGTCGAGCCTCGACAACGCCAAGGTCGTCACCTATCTCGGACTGGTCAGCGGTGAGGCGATTCTCGGCGCCAACATCTTCCGCGATCTGTTCGCCGGCATCCGGGACATCGTCGGCGGCCGATCGGCGGCGTATGAACACGAGTTGCGCAAGGCCAAGGATCTGGCCGTGGCGGAGATGACGCAGCAGGCCGTCGCGCTCGGCGCCAACGCGATTATCGGAGTCGATCTCGATTACGAGACGATTGGCAGCGGCGGCAGCATGCTGATGGTCAGCGCCAGCGGCACCGCGGTCGTGACTGGCTGAGGGACGCGCGGGTCCGGACGGGCGCGAGCACCCGCCGGGACACCGGCCGATGGGGTTTAGCCGCCGATCGGGTCTAGCCGATCGGGAAGATCTGCCCGACGTCATCGGCGGGGCGCGCGATGACGTGGACGCCGACCAGTTCGCCGACCCTGCGCGCGGCGGCTGCACCGGCGTCGGTCGCGGCCTTCACGGCGGCGACGTCGCCGCGGACAATCGACGTGACCAGGCCGGCATCGACCTTCTGCCAGCCGACGAAGACCACGTTGGCGGTCTTGAGCATCGCGTCGGTGGCTTCGACCATGCCGACGAATCCCCGGGTCTCGATCAGCCCGAGCGCGTCGCCGACCTCACGAGCGTCCTGCGCCATAGGGGTCGAAGTGTAGCACTCCCTAATTGACGAGACCGCGGGCGTCGACCGGCAGGCGCTCGAGCACCTGCTCTCCGTCGGCGAGCACGCAGGTGCTGGTCAGGTTGGCCACGACGCAGGCGTGATTGGGGACGATGGTCACCCGATCGCCAATTCGCAGCGAGCTCGGTCCGCTCAGCCGGACGACGGCGTGCTCTTCCGACAATCGCTCGATCAGCAGCGACGGGTCGGGTGAGCCGCGCTCGTTCAGGACCGCGCCGTAGCCCGGCGTCTCCCCGAAGCCGCGTCCGCCGTCCGACGACAGCACCTTGCTGCCGGCATCGAGGATCAGTCGATCGGCCGCAGGCATCGAGACTACCGACGCGTGCACCCGCAGCGCGCAGTCTGACCATCGCGCGACGCCGAGGCCGACCTGGGTGCGATCGTGGAAGACGTAGTTGCCGGGGCGCAGCTCGGTGATGCCGTCCAGCGATGCGCTGATCAGCGCGGTCGGCGTCGAGCCGACGCTGATCTCACGCACCTCGACGCCGCGCACGCGGACGGCGTCGGCCAGCTCCACCAGCAGCGCCCGCTCGTCGCGAGCGATGCCCTCGATCTCCGACCTGGACGTCGCCCCGTACGAGTGCCCGGGGTGACTGAGCAGCCCCTGCAACGAGAGCCCGGGCAGGCGGCTGACCTGTTCGACGAAGCCCACCGCGTCGTGCTGCAGCGGGTCGATGCCGCACCGGTGCAGTCCGCTGTCCACCTTGACCAAGACCTCGAGCTGCCGGCCCGCGGCCACCATCACGTCCGACCAGCCGCGCGCGACCTCCAGGCTGTCGACGATGGTCGAGAAACGGCAGCGGTCCATCAGCGCCAGGACGCGGCTGGCGTAGGTTGGCGACAGCGGGTAGGCGACGCGCAGGTCGTCGACACCCGCGGCGGCGAAGATCTCGGCCTCGCCCGGCTTGGCGCAGCACAGGCCGACAGCGCCGGCATCGAGCTGCCGGCGTGCAATCCAGACGCTCTTGTGGGTCTTGGCGTGTGGCCGGAGACGCTTGCCACCCGCCGCGGCGGCTTCGGCCATCCGCGCCAGATTGCGCTGCATCGTCGGCGCGTCGATCACCACCAGCGGGGTTTGCAAGTCGCGAAGCGAGGGCATCTGGACAGGGTAGCGCACGGGGGAACGCCGAACACCGAACGCCGAATGCGGACGGAACGACTACGGCCTGACGCCGAGACGGACCGCCACGCGCGCCACCGATCGACGGGCGATGGCCGAGCCCACGTAGCCGCCGGACTGAAATCACGTAGCCGCCGGACTTGTCCGGCGGTCTGCCGCCGGTCGGACTCATCGTCGTCACCCGGTCGGACAAGTCCGACCGCTACGTCGTTCGCGCCTATCCGAGCAGTCCGAGCGATCTCACCGCTGTCTGGTGACCGGGGAACACCGTTTTCAGGTCGCGGACGCCGAGATGTCCGGTGATCAGCTCGCCGAGCACGTCCCGGAAGTCGGTGGTGATGGCCAGGTCTCGACCTTCGAAGCGGCGGTCCTGGTCCAGACCCGGCCAGCGCCCGTAGACGCGACCACCACGCACCGGGCCGCCCATCACCAGCATCGCGTTGCCGTGCCCGTGGTCGGTGCCTCGGTTGCCGTTCTCGGTCACCGTCCGGCCGAACTCCGACATCGTGACCACGACGACGTCCTGCATCAGGCGGTCGAGATCGGCAACGAATGCCCCGAGCGTCGCGGCGACGTCGCGCAGCCGCGTCGCCAGCTGGCCATCTGCCGCGCCCTGGTTGACGTGCGTATCCCAGCCGCCGATCTCGGCGTAGGCAACCTCGAGCCCGACGTCGGCCTTGACCAGTTGCGCGACCTGCCGAAGCGCGGTGGCGAAGGCCGAACGTGGGTACTGCGCACTGCTGGCTGGCGCGTCACCACGGGCCGCGACGGCGCGCAGCGTGCGCACCGCATCGAACGCGTCGCGTCCGGTCCGCTGCAGGACCTGATCGGCCGCCGCGTCGTACTGCGCCTCGAACGCGTCGCCGACCTGCCCGCCCCGGGCGTCCTGCACGCCGAGCCGATCGATCCGGGTCATCGCCAGCGCCGGAGCCGCACCCTGCAACACGCGCGGCAACTGCGCCGACAGCGCCACCGCCCGCAGCGCGCCGGCGTGCTCGGCGTCGTGCCGCTGGGCGAGGACGCGGTTCAGCCAGCCGTCCTGGGTGCTCTTGATCCCGGGCGTGCCGGTCTCCATGTAGTCCTGCGCGTCGAAGTGCGACCGCGTGGTGTCAGGCGATCCGCAGGCATGCACCACCGCCAGTTGGCCGCGGGTATACAGGGCGTGCAGCGGCGCCATCCGCGGATGCAGGCCGAAGTGGCCATCCAGGTCCAGCGCTCCACCAGGCTGCCGCGGGGGTGCAATCGCAATCGACGGCCGCGCGTCGTAATAGCCCCGCTCGCCGTGCGGCACGACCATGCTCAGGCCATCGACTGCGCCGCGCTGGAACACCACCACCAGGACCTTGCGGCGCGCCGTCGCCGCGGCCGCCGCACGGGTCAGGAACTCCGGCGCGAAGCCGAGGCTGAGCACGGCCAGCCCGGTACGCTTGATGAAGATTCGTCTGGTCTGCATCGGTCTCTCCCTGCACCGGTTTACCGGCGCTGGAACTCGGGGGCGCCGAGCACCAGGGCGGCCATCTCCGCGGTGCTGCGGCCACGCGATACCGTCTCCAGGGTCTTGACCGAGAGGTCGCCGAACGCCAGCGCCCGTCCCAGGGCTCGCGCAGCGGCCAGTCGGTCGGCATCGGCGTCGCCCGGAGGCGTGACGACCGGCAGCGCCGGTACGGCGACGCCGCGCACGCGTCCCTGCGTCAGGGCTACGGCCAGCGTCATCCGCTGCAGCAGCGCGCCGCCGTTGGTCCAGGCGTCGGATCGATCGCTGAACCCGGTCGGTGGCTGCGCGAAGTACGGCGCCATGCCGAACGTCCGCAACTGGCCGCCGAGGGCGCCGGCGTGGCGGACGTCGGCATCCAATGCCCGCAGCGCGCTGGTCACGAACTCGAACGGCGTCTTCACTTTCGACTGCCGGTGCGCCGGCGCCACGAACTCGGGCGACAGCACCAGTGCGCGCACGGTCTCTCGGAGGTCGCCGTTGGTCTGCTGAAAGCGCTGGGCGACGCGCGCGACCAGTGCCTCGGGTGGCGTGTCGGACACCAGGCGGGTCGCCAGCCTGGTGGCGATGTGCCGAGCGGTCGCCGGGTGCCGCGCCAGCAGATCGAGCACGCGCTCGCCGGCGGCCCGTCCGCCACCGGCGGGAATGGCCTGACCGAGTACCGTTCGGGCGCCCGCGTCATGCCGGCGTGGATCGAAGAACGCATCGCCGCCGCGCCGCGGGGCACGGATGGTCCAACCGGTGAAGGCGCGCGCCACTTCGCCGATGTCCTGCTGACTGTAGCCGCCGTCGACGCCGAGGGTGTGCAGTTCGAGCAGCTCACGCGCGTAGTTCTCGTTCAGCCCTGCTGGCCGGGCCTTGCCCATCGGGCGGGTCGTGCCGGCCTCGCGCTCGACGCTGCTCTGCCAGTTGTCCAGGTAGAACAGCATCGCCGGACTGCCGGCCACCGCACCGAGCATCGCGCGGAAAGATCCGAGCACGTGCGGCTGGATCGCGGTGCGCTCGTACGCCGCCACGTACTGCCGCACCGGGCCCTTGCCGGCGAAGACATTGAAGTGGTTGAACCAGAAGTCGACCAGCACGGCCTCCACCTGCCGTTCGCTGGCGGTCGCCCGCAACAGCTT
>JACDAO010000518.1 GCA_013695405.1 Acidobacteriota bacterium
GTCGTGGATGCCCGGACGTGGATGGGCGGGGCGGGATGTGATAGACTGGAGGGCATGCGGGTCCTCACGGGCGGCTCGGGTGTTGGTCCACTCAATGGTTACCCGCGACCGAGGTATGGACTACCACCAGCGCGTGGCGTTGGCCCGTTCCCGCCCTCTTCGTCGAGTAGCGCATGTAGCGTAGTGGCAGCATCGCTGAACCACTGAAGGTACGAGTCGAGGCCACGGCCCCAGGTGTCGCGGTACGCCTTCTGCTCGATGATGCTCGGCTCTTTGGTGAACTGCTCGTCCTCGATCTGCACCTGGAACGAGAAGTCGGCGCCCGTGTCGAACGGCGGGTCGATGTAGATCAGGTCCATCTTGCCGGCAAGCTCCGGCAGCAGCGACGGCAGCACGTACTTCTTGTCGCCCCAGATCAAGCGGTTCCGCCACTCCGGGTCGCCGCCGCTGCCGAACAGGTCGAGCGACCGCTGGCGCTGCTGGGCGGACTCGTTGACCGTCTCGACCGTCTGGAAGGGGAGGGCGACGCGCGTGGGTGCGACGCGGTGGCCGTCCTTGTCGTACTTGCCGTCCTAGATCAGCTCGGTCATCGATCCCCCGTCGCCACGCCCGCGCGGACGCACTCCCGTCGCTATGGCAACAGGTCTGCGAACGACGTGCGCACGCGTGTGTCGTCAGGCACACATGGTAATGGGCGGAGGCCGGCGTGCCAAGGCTTTGGGCGCGTCACTCGCCTCCGCGCGGCGGGTCGCCGACCGCCCGAGGACGGTTCTCGATAGCTCGCAAGAGTGCCAGCAGGCGTGGAGACGACTCCGCGAGCCCCGCGGATCCGGCGTCTCCACCATCGCGATCCGAGTCGGCGGACCGATCCGGCGATGCATCCTCGTCCAAAGCGGTGCGCCACGCATCGAGGAATCTGATGAGGTCGTCCGGCGACACGTAGACGATCCCCCGCCAGGAGCGCAGCCCGTCCCCGCCGAGTGGCGGACCGTCTCGCAGGTTGTCGGTCACGACGAGCGCCGCCCGCGCCCGAACCGCGGCCGTCCAGATCGGCGCATCGTGCGGGTCGCGCATCGGGTCAGACCACGACGCCGCGAGCGGCGGCCGGTCCTCGACGACGTGGAACAGGTCGGTCATCGACGAGAACCACCGATGCGCTTCCACCGAGTGCGCCCGCCGTGCCCACTCCGAGACTTCGCCGCCGTTCCGCCGAATCCAGAGCCACGTCAAGACTCGGACCACTTCCGCGATGATGGCCGGCGACCAGAACGGCACGATCCGTCCGTCCTCGGCAGCGCGACGGACCGCCTGCATCCAGTCGCGGCGCGCGAACACATTGGCATCGACCACGGTGCGCAGCGACCCCTCGGGCCAGGGCGGAGCCGGCTCAGCGCTCTCCTGCATCACCGGCGTCCCACGGCCTGCGGCCCGCGTGCGTGGTGACGGGCGCGTCAAGCTCCAGGTCGCCGGCGTCGAACTCGGAAAGGACGTAGTCCATCTCGTGCTCGTGCGCGCGGTACCCGGCGCCGACCGGGCCGTCCCGTAGCCGCTCGACCGACCGCCGCGAGACGCACAATTTGCCGCCGACCCGGCACCCTTCCAGTCGTCCTTCGCGCGACCAGCGGTCGATCATGCCGACGTTCCGGATGCCGATGATCTCCGCGGCCTCGGCGGGGCTCAGCATGGCGTCCGCGTCGATGTGGCCGTTACGATCGTGACGGAGTGCGGAGGCGGCGTCGCGCGTCCGCTCGGCAAGCCCCGCCTTCCCAAGCCGATCTAGCTCATTCGCCACCGCGTCGAGCTGCCGCAGCGCCGCATCTCGCTCCATCTCGCACCCCTCGCATGTATTGTTGCGCCCTACGGAGCGTGCGTCAATGAGGGCCAATTGGTGTCGCTCAGTCGGCGTGCAGGACGGCGAACAACGCGCCGAGGTCGAAGTGGAAGCCGGGGATCACGTCGCCGAGATCGAGCGAGTCGCCCTCGGTCGCGACGATCGGATCGGCGCCGAGCCGGTAGGCCGTCGCGCGGCGCCGGAGCGGCTCGATGCGGATCGACACGCGGACGCCGTGCTCGACGTACCAGCGGCAGCGCCGCTCCAGCATGCCGGCGCCCTGCCCCGGCGACGCGATCTCGATGGCGACGTCCGGCGGGTAGGTCACATCGTCGATCCAGGCGCCGCGCGCGTCGCGCGGCAAGCGGTCCCAGACGAAGACGGCCACGTCCGGTACCGTTGACATACCATCGTACGAGCTGCGGTGCTCGACGAAGGCGCGCGCCAGCTTGCGCGGCCGCGCGAATCCGTCAACGAGATCTCGCGCGCCCATCTGGAAAAGGCTATGGACCGTCTTTGGCGACATCTTCTGCGTGACCTCCCCGTCCACCAGCTCGAGGGCCGGCTTCTCCTCAGGGAGCCGCAAGAATGCATCGAGCGTGAGCTGCTGCCGCGTGATCGCCATCCGCGCCCTCCGCGTGCCTGTATGTTCAGCCGAGTGTACGCCAGCTACGTCGCGGGCACGGGCTCCGGCTGGGGCAGGTGCCTGGCTTCCCACTCGGCGTACTCGGCCGTGTAGAAGCGCAGGCGCGTCTTTTTGTACTCGTTACCGTTGTCTGATAGTTCCATCACGGCCCGATACTCCAAGCCGAAGCGATGTCGCCGAGCAAACTTTACCCCATGCTCGTCGTCGCGGCGCACGGCCAGCCGAAGCTTGAGC
>JACDAO010000523.1 GCA_013695405.1 Acidobacteriota bacterium
CGCGATCGACCCCGGCCCCGACGTCCCCGAGCACCTCGACGCCATCCTGGCCGCCGTCGCCGCGCGCGGCACGCTGGCCGTCTCGCTGGTGACCCACCACCACGACGACCACCTGCCCGCCGCGCGCCGCCTCCGCGAGCGGCTCGGGGTGCCGATTGCCGGGCATGCGGACTTGCCCGGCGTCGATCGGCCGCTCCACGATGGGCAGCGCACCGAGCTGTCGGGCGCGACACTCGCGGCGCTCCACACGCCCGGCCACACCGCCGATCACCTGTGCTACCTACTCGAACAGGAGGGTGCCCTGTTCACCGGCGACCTGATCGCCGGCACCGGCACGGTGGTCGTGGGCGAGGGGCGCGCGGACCTGGCGCGCTATCTCGGCTCGCTCGACCGGATCGAGCAAGTAGGCGCGCGCACGATCTATCCCGGCCACGGCCCGATCGTCGCCGACCCCGGGGCCAAGATCCGCGAGTATCGCGACCATCGCCTCGAACGAGAGCGACAGATCCTTGCCGAGCTTGCCTCAGGCGAACGGTCGGTATCAGAGATCGTCACGAGCTTGTATGCGGCCGTGCCGGTGGCGCTGCACCCGATGGCCGCCCGAAACGTCCGCTCGCACCTGTGGAAGCTCGAAGCGCAACGCCGCGTCGAAGCCGACGGCGATCGATGGCGGGCGGTCGCCGCGAACGAGGCAACATGAACGCGGTGCCCGCGATCGCCATGCTCCACGAGGGCGGGTGGGACGAGGTCTTGATTGTCGGGGTGGGGCTGGTCCTGGCGTACGCGATCATCATGATGACGGGCCGCAAAGATCGCGACGGCGACGACGTTGACGGCGTGCTCGACGACGAGGAGCGTGCGCTGCCTGAGCAACACGCCCTGCCAGACGAGCGGGGCGACGCGCGTCGCTGATCTTCCGCGCGGTCGGCTACAATCTTAGGCGCCGGCCGAAGTGGCGGAATGGCAGACGCGACGGACTCAAAATCCGTTGAGGGCAACCTCATGGGGGTTCGAGTCCCCCCTTCGGCACCAGTTTTGCAACCCTCCAGCATCGCATTGCACCAGGACGGGGCAACCGATAACACGCGACGACGCGACGGATTCGAGGCCGGGAGTTCAGAATGCCTGACTTGGACTCGGTCGAGGATGATGCTGCGCAAGACGGCGTGAGCGTCCCGCCCCGGGCGTCCAAGCGGCGCACCGTCCTCGTGGTCGAGGACGACGAGGCCGTCAGTGAGCTGCTGGTCGCCCTCCTCGTCGATCGCGGCTACCACGCGGTGCCGGCCATGGACGGCCAGCAGGCCATCGCTCTGGCGCGCAAGCTTCGGCCGCACCTGATCACCCTCGACCTCGCCTTGCCGGGCGCCGATGGGCACGAAGTCTTGGAGCGCCTCAAGGCCGACCCTTCGACGCGGGACATCCCGGTCGTCGTCATCTCGGCCTTCACCCAGATCCTGCCGGCCGGCGACCGCAAGAAGCTGGCATACCTGCTGGGGAAGCCGTTCGATGTGACCGAAGTCCTGGAGGTCATCCAGGCGACCGTCGGCAACCCCTACCTTTGAGGCGAGGTCTAGCCTCGGTATGGCCACCGAAGTGCTGGTGGCCGACATCCCATTCCGGAGGGGAATCGACTCGTGTCAGCCGTTCGCGCGCCCATTGTACCGTCGAGTCATCGGCCGCTGAGGGTCGGTCTCTTCCTGCCGTTCGCCGAGCAGCAGCACGACGGCAACAGCCCGCACTGGTCCGACTTCGCCACGATAGCGGCACTCGCGGAGGACGTCGGCTTCGACTCGCTCTGGGTGCCCGACCACCTGTTGTTCCGCTTCGAGGGCCAGGCGACGCGCGGGCTGTGGGATTGTTGGTCAGTGCTATCGGCGCTGGCCGCCGTGACGCGCCGCGTACAGCTTGGCACCGTCGTCGTCTGCACCGGCTTCCGCAACCCGGCGCTGCTCGCCAAGATGGCCGAGACCGTCGATGACATCAGCGGGGGCCGGCTGATTCTCGGACTGGGGGCCGGCTATCTCGAGTCCGAGTTCCGCGCGTTCGGCTTCCCATACGATCGCCG
>JACDAO010000545.1 GCA_013695405.1 Acidobacteriota bacterium
GCGTCATGCTGCGGCCTCGCGTGGTGACCCAGAACAACGTCAAGGCGACGATCACGCGGGGACAGGAAATTCCCTACACCACGCTGACCGCGCCCCCGCTAGGCGACGGAGTGCAGATTTTCCAGCCGGTGCCGCAGGTGCAGTTCAAGATCGCGGCCCTCACCCTCAACGTCACGCCGCGAATTACCGAAGCGGGCACCGTCATCCTCGACGTCGACGTCGACAACGGGTCACCGGGCCAGGTCGAGTTGAACGGCAATCGCTCGATCAACACCCAGCGCGTCACCACCCGCGTCCTGGTCGCCGACCAGGGCACCACGGTGATTGGCGGCATCAACGAGGAAGCGCACCAGGTCGTGCAGGACCGGACGCCCGGCCTGCATCACCTGCCGCTCATCGGCCGCCTGTTCCGCCGCGACGTCAGCAACGACGAAGAGGGCGAACTGATCATCTTCATCACCCCCCGCATCCTCAAGGACGGAGGACCAGTCAAATGAGACTGACACGTCACGTCACGCAGCACGGCCCGGCCCGCACGACGCGGACCACCGCCTTCGGCCTGGCCTTCGGCATCGTCGCCCTGGCCGCCGCCTCCGGATGCAGCAGCACGGTCCGTACCGGGCAGTCGCCGGCGTACCTGGTCCTGCAGCGGCTCGAGGGCGCGTCCGGCGCCGAGAGCAGCGGCACGTTCCAGAGCGTGCTGCGCTCCGACGTCCGCTCCAAGGGCAGCGTCTTCGAGGACAACGGACGGGTCACCCTGTCGATTGCCCTCAGAGACGTCACCAACCCGTCGGGGCCGACCACCAACAACCTGATCACGCTCAACCGCTATCGCGTCGAGTATCGCCGCACCGACGGGCGCAACACACCCGGCGTCGACGTGCCCTACGCCTTCGAGGGCGCGCTCGGCATGACCGTCGGCGAGCAGAACGTGCAGGCCGTGTTCTCGCTGGTCCGGATCCAGGCCAAGCTCGAAGCGCCGCTGGTGACCCTGGTGGGCAACAACGGTGGTGCCCTGGTCATCTCCACGATTGCCGACGTCACGTTCTTCGGCAAGGACCAGACCGGGCGCGAGGTCACGGTGACCGGCTCGATGAGCGTCAATTTCGCCGACTGGGCGGACCCCGAATAAGCCAGGTGAAGCCATGACTACCTCACGACACTTCCGCACGCTCGTCTTTCTCCTCGCCGGCGCGTCGGCCCTCACGGCCTGCACGTCCAAACCCGACACGGTCAAGGCGACCGGGCCGTCCGAACTTGGCCTGTCCCTGCAGGTGCTGGCCACGCCCGACGTGCTCAGCACCGACGGCATGTCCACCGCGCAGATCGTGGTCACCGCCCGCGGTCCGAACAGCGAACTGAAGCCCGGGGTGCCGCTGCGTGCGGACATCCTGGTCGGCGGCGCCGTGGTCGACTACGGCAGCCTCTCAGCCAAGTCCGGCAGCACCGGCGCGGACGGCCGCGCGACGTTCATCTACACCGCGCCTCCAGGCGGCCTGTCGGGCAATGCTGACGCCCGCAACATGATCCAGGTGGCGTTCACCCCACTCAGCGGTGACTACAGCAACGCCGTCGAGCGCGCGGTCAGCATTCGCCTGGTACCGCTTGGGACGATCGTCTTTCCGGGCCAGCCGATCGCCAACTTCTCATGGCGTCCAAACGAGCCGTACGAGCTCGAGGACGTGACCCTCGACGCCGGGTTGTCCAAGGACTGCCCGCTGACGGCCGCCGCGGCCACCGACTGCTACGACACGCCGTCGCTGACGTACGAGTGGAACCTCGACGACCGCAACATCGTGCTGCGTGGCCGGGTCATCAAGTATCAGTTCCCCAGGTTTGGCGACTACTTCGTCAAACTGACGGTGACCAACGCGCTTGGTAACAGGGTCTCGGTGACCAAGCAGATCGACGTGCTCGCGCGGCCGCGGTCCTGACGCGGGCACGGCAAGGAGGCGCGACATGTCGACGGCCAACCCGCTCGAACAGCTCCGGCGTCGTATGCAGCCGCAGGCGACGCCGGCCGCCTTTGCCGCCCTCGCGGAGGAGCATCGCCGCGCGGGCCGGCTAGCCGAAGCCATCGCGGTGTGTCGCGAGGGCCTGGAGCGTTACCCGACCTACGTCTCGGCACGTGTGACGCTCGGTCGCGCGCTGCTCGACAGCGGCGAGGTCTTCGACGCACTCGGCGAGCTCGAACGCGCGGTCGGCCAGGCGCCGGACAACCTGGCGGCGGTGCGCGCCCTCGAGGCGGCGCGCGTCGCGCGTGCCGACCAACCCGCGGAGCGCGTGGAGGAGTCGGCGGTGTTCGAGGTACCGGCGTTCGCCGCCGCACCCCTCGAGGATCTGCCGTTGACGCACGGCTTGACGGTGACCGACACCGACGGCCCTTCCCTGGCGGCGTGGACGACGCTGCCCGACGTCGCACCGGACCTGGCGCCCGACGTAGCAC
>JACDAO010000547.1 GCA_013695405.1 Acidobacteriota bacterium
CTCAGGCCCTGGTGCTCTCGAGTCGGCGTTCGTCATCGTCAAGTCAGCGCTTTCGGCGGGTGCGGTGCAGATCACGAAGTGGGCACCCTCTCGAGTCGGGAGTCGGGCCTTGGCGGCCTCGTCGAAGCGGTCTGGCGCAGTGGCAACCGGAAGACGAGCCGGAGCGTGAGCGCGGTCTCGATAGCCAGATCCGAAAACCGCGGCTGCCGACCGGATGGCGGAGCGGCCCAGGCAGCCATGGCGCCTGGGGAGAGCCACAGCGTCACGTCGCCTCGCCGGACGAGTGCGCGCTCGTACGCCCGCCAATTGCCCACGCGATAGTGCGTCTTGCAGGTCGGATGGACGCTCGACTTCATCACGATCATGCCGCGTAGGCCGCCAGCACGCCAGCGGCCCCACGGCCGTCCACCGAACGGAAGCTCAGTAGTCGTGCACCAACGCCGATTATCGCAGGCTCTTGAGGAACAGGATGACCGAATCGAGTTGCGCCTGGCTCAGTACGCCCGCGTAGCTTGGCATGCCGGATTCACCACGCTCGTAACCCGTCACGATTTTCGCCGCCGGCTCCAGGAGCGATTCCCGAAGGTAGGCGTCGTCCGCGCGGACGCGCAGGCTGCCTTTCGCGTACGTGCGCTCGGTGCCGTAGACCCCTTTCAAGGTCGGGCCCAGCATCGCGACCGTGGTGGATTCCATCGAGTGGCACGCGATGCACCCGTAGAGCTGAGCAACTCGCCGGCCTTCCCGCACGCTGACAGGCGCTGCCGCGGTGGCGGCGGCGGTTCTGGGCAACAGATCCACGGTGATCTCTCCAAAGCCCGCGGCGACCGGGTCGAACGCCGGCAGTTCGTAAGGCGTGAAGTACGCGCTGTTTTCGAACGCCGCTCCCTTCGACGTCGCGAGCGACCAGCCGACACGCATCTGCATGACCGGCTTCATGTCCGGCACCCCAACGAAGACGCTGCGGCCGTCCTTCGACAGGTAGGCCTGGCTTGGTGCGAGCTTGTCGATGCCCGGCGTGCCGTCCGCCTTGAACTGCGGCGATCCGTATTGATACGTCCGCTTGTATTTCCAGCTTGTGACGGAATAGTTGTCAGGGTTGACGGCCTTCGTCGCATCGAGTGCGGCGTCGAAGCGCACGAGCACTCCCGTGTCCATGGCCACGACCTCGGAAGGCAGCGTGGACACGGCGCTCGTGTACCGTACGCGGCCAAGACCGGCCATCCGGGACGCCGTTGTTCCCCAGCCGACGATCTGGAACCCGGCGAGATACAGCTGGCCGTCGACGGGGTTCACCGAACCATTGAGCGGCGGAAAGTCGAAGGCGCGGGTGACGCTTACGACCGCGGCCTGTGGCTTGGATGCACGGTTGTTGAGCAGCACGCGAAAAAGCTCCGGTTGGTTGTACCCGATGTGCACGAGGCCGTCGTTGAGAGGGCCCATCCGCGCATCGAACAGCCAGACCTGCGACATCGCTGACGCGTTGGTGGCGTGCGGAATCCACGTGAGCGGATCGGCAATCGGCGCGGGATACCTCTCGCGCGGAAGCTTGTCGCTCAGGAAGCCATAAAACTGCCTGTCGCGGACGATGTGGAGCGGCGTGCTCGGGATGTAGTGCCCCTGCTGGTCGCTCGAGATGACCAGACCGGTGCGGATATTCACACTGATCTGCGGCTGGCGCAGACCGTAGCCGAGCACCGTCGCCTGACGCCCGTCAGCCGAGATGCGGAGGACGCTTCCGTTGTGCCTGCCGATGGTCGTCGCCTCCTGGCCGCCTTTGGCGATCACGAACTCGCCGCCCGGGGCGAGCCGTAGCGTGCTCGGAAACTCGCGGTTGTCCGCGGTCTGCGTGAAAGCGTTCGAGAACATCTCGTGGAGATCCGCTTCGCCGTCACGATTCGTGTCGGTCAGACGCCAGATGCCGTTGCGGTCGAAGACGTACACCTCCTCGTCGCGGATCGCGAGCGACAGAGGCTCGTGCAGTCCTGACGCAAAACGCCGCCACCGGGCGATCCCCAGCGGTTCGTGCACACCGCGCACGAACCAGACGTCGCCGTCCAGCGTCACGCACACGCCAGTGCCATCCTTCAGGAACTGAATGTCGCTGGGGCGGACCTGGCGCCGCCAGAGATTCGCGAGGGGCAGCGGAATGTCGTCCAGAACGTAGGCGCCTTTGGCTGTCGAACGTGTGACGCGCGTCAGGATCTCCTCGCGCCAGCGCGCCGCGGGAGCGTTCGAAGGAATGCCGGGCGACGTGTCAGCGGAAGATGTGGAGGCGTTGGTGAACTCGACAGAGAAATCGAGCGTTCCGCCGTGGGAGGGTACGCGCACAGTCCACGCCGAGACCGCAGTTCCATCGCTGGAGCCGGTGTGCGTGTCGAGCGTGAAGGTCTGGGGTGTCACCCTGACGCGGACGTCTGCGGCGCGCGCGCCGAGCATCAGCCACAGCGGCCGGCTCGATGGACCCACGCGGAAGTGCCGGACCAGCATCCACTGGTCGTTCCGTTCGGACGCGCTGATGTGCTCTTGCACGTCCGCGCCTCCCGCGGTGTACTCGAGCACCACGCCACGGCGCACCTGACGAATCGCCTTGAAGCGACCCTGCTGCTCGGACAACGGGCCGCGCCCCACTTCTTCCGGACTGGGCGCAGGCTCTCTGGGATCGTCGAATGTCGGGCGCTCGCCGGTCTGCCACCCCGGGTAGATCCCGTTGGCGAGCCAGACCCTTCCATCGGGTTCCGACAACGCGTTCTGTCCGCCGGGCGTCTTCTTGTCGGGCTGATGATAGGAGCCGGGTGCGAGCGCCTTCGGCGTCACGCCCTTGCCGCGCCAGATCGCGGCGACACGCAGCAGATCGGTATCGAAGCCAACCCAGTGATTGCGCCCGATCCTCAGCACCAGCCCGCGCGGCGTCAGGTTCCTGGCCGGGAAGCCGGCGCCCGCACGGCCGGCGTCGATGACCGAGGAAAAGAACGGGAAATCCGGTTCGACCCAGTCGGCCCACTGCCCGGCCCGTGCCAGTTCCGACGCAGGCACCTGCCGGGTCGATCCGGACGCCAGGGCACACATGACAATCACGAGCGCCAGACTCATCGCGGACCGGCAGGGTTTCATGCCGTCCAGTGTACAGTCGGGGAGTCATGAGACTACTCATCCTCGTCGCAATCGCCGCCGTGATTGCCGTCGCGGCGCCCGGGCAGGCGCCGGAACGATCCTCCGCGCCGCCCAACATCGTCTTCATCCTTGCCGACGATCTCGGGTACGGCGAGCTGGGCTCGTACGGCCAGCGCCGCATCCGCACGCCGCGGCTCGACCGGATGGCGGCTGAGGGAATGCGGTTCACGCAGTTCTATTCGGGAAGCACCGTCTGCGCTCCATCGCGCGGTACCCTGCTGACCGGGCTGCACACGGGGCATGCCCACGTGCGCGACAACCAGGAGCTGGGCGGCTTCCTCGACGAGGAAGAACGCGGACAGGTTCCGCTGCCGGCCGGGCACCCGACGGTGGCACGAT
>JACDAO010000246.1 GCA_013695405.1 Acidobacteriota bacterium
CGGCCGCGCGACTGGCGCAGCGCAAGAGCGATTCGCAGGCCTCGACCTTCGCGGTCGGTGTGGGGCGGGAGCGCCGCAAGCAGCAGGATCTCGCGGGCGCCGTCGAGAGGTTCCGGCAAGCCGTCCAGCTGGCGGGCGACAACCCGCACGCCCATTACCAGCTCGCCCTGACCTTGCGCCAACTGGGACACCTGGAGGAGGCTCGGCGCCACTTCGATGAGGCGACCCGCCTGGCGCCGTTCCTGAGGCCTCCGCCGCTTCCGTGACCGCCATGCGTGCAGCCCCACGCCCATGGACGTTGGTGTCGATGGTCCTGGTCGCGTCGGTCGGAACCGCCGTCATCGCGCAGGGCGGCCGCGCCCAGGCGCCCGCACTCCCGTTCACGTTCGTCGAGACCGGACAGGCAGCTGGCCTGGTCCATCGGACCGTGTATGGCGACGAGCAGCACAACCGCTTCCTGCTCGAGACGACGGGTTCCGGAGTGGCGTTGATCGACTACGACGGCGACGGATGGCTCGACGTCTTCTTCGTGAACGGGACAACGCTCGATCGGTCGGCCGCTGACCCAATGCCCTCGGCACACCTCTATCGCAACCTGCGTGACGGGCGCTTCGAGGACGTCACCGCGGCCGCCGGCCTGGTTCAGACGGGATGGGGGCAGGGCGCGTGCGTCGGCGACGTCGACAACGACGGCCGCGACGACCTGTACGTGACCTACTGGGGCCAGAATCGGCTGTTCCGCAATCTCGGTGGCCGCTTCGAGGACGTCACCGACCGGGCCGGGCTGGCCACGCCGCGGCGATGGGGTGCAGGGTGTGCCTTCTTCGATCTCAATCGGGATGGCACACTCGACTTGTTCGTCGCCAACTACATCGACTTCGACCCCACCTCGACGCCGACGCCCGACTCCGGGTTGTGCCGCTACAAGGGAATGCCGGTGGCCTGCGGTCCGCCAGGTCTCAAGGGCGGACGGCACGTGCTGTATCAGAATACCGGGCGCGGCATCTTCGTCGATCGTTCCGAGGCCGCCGGCATCCTTGCCACCAGTGCCACTTACGGCATGGGCGTCAGCACGCTCGACTTCAACGACGACGGCTGGCCCGACGTGTACGTGGCGAGCGACTCGAGTCCGAGTGCGTTGTTCGTGAACAACCGCGACGGCACCATGACCGATCAGGCGGTGGCCGCGGGATGCGCCTTCAGCCAGGACGGCAAGCCGCAGGCCGGCATGGGCGTGGCCATCGGCGACATCGACCGGTCGGGCACGATGGACATCATCAAGACGAATTTCGCGGGCGATACCTCGACGCTCTACCTCAACGACGGCAAGGGCTTCTGTGACGACCGGACGTTTGCCGCCGGCCTCGGCGTCAACACGCGTTTCCTCGGCTGGGGCGTTGGCCTGCTCGATCTGGATCGCGACGGATGGAAGGACGTGTTCATGGTCAATGGGCACGTCTACCCGGAAGTCGCCGGGCTGCCCGGCGAGTCGTCCTATGCCCAGCGCAAGGTGGTCTACCGCCACACCGGTGCCGGCCGCTACGAAGACATCACCGAGCGGCTCGGCCCACCAGTCACCACGCCGCGTGCCGGGCGTGGTGCCGCGTTCGGCGACGTCGACAACGACGGCGACGTCGACGTGATCGTCAACAACATGCACGCGTCGCCGGATCTGTATCGTGTCGACACGCGGTCCGGCGCTGGCCACTGGGTGATGCTCGCGCTGACCGGCGTGGTCTCGAATCGCAATGCGATTGGCGCGCGGGTCTGGGTCGAAGCCGGCGAGGACCGCTGGGTCGACGAGGTCCGCGGCGGCGGCAGCTACTATTCGCAGAACGATTTCAGGCTGCATGTCGGGCTCGGGACGCATCAGCGCGTGGACCGCGTGCGCGTCCGTTGGCCGACCGGCCAGGAGGAAGTGTGGACCGATGTCAGCGTCAACCGAATCGTCACGCTGCGTGAGGGCGGCGGTCGGCCCCTCGAGAAGGCGCGCGACCAGGTTCGCGACCCTGGTGCTGCTGATCGGCGGCCTGGTGCGCGTCGAGGCGCAGGCACCGCCGTCGATCGCTGAGGGACGTCGACTGCTGGACCTCGGACAGCCCGAGCAGGCAATTGCCCTGCTCGAAAGCGCGCGAGCGTCATGGACCGAGGCATCGGAGCAGGGTGAAGCCGTGCGGGTGCTGGGTCTGGCGTACATGCTGGCCGGGCGAGCCGCCGAGGCCGTGCCGCACCTGCAAGCGGCGCTGGCGGCGAATGCCTCGCCCGACGTCGCGCACGTGCTCGCACAAGCGGCGGTGCAGACCCGTCAGCCCGACACCGTCCGACTGGCGCTGGCCGTGGCCTTCGGCCTGCCGTCGACCGCAGCGGAGGTCCAGGTCGCCGCCGGCCAGCTGATGGCACGCATGGACATGCACGAGATGGCCGACGTCGAACTGCGTGGCGCGTTGACTCGGGCGCCGACGGTGCTGCAGGCGAACTACCTGCTCGGACAGCAGGCGCTGTTTCGCGGTCGGCTCGACGAGGCGATCGACCTGACGCGCCGCGAGCTGGCGCTCAATCCGCTGGACAGCATGGCACTGACGCAGCTGGGCGACGCGCTCGGCCGCCAGGCGCGCTGGGACGAGGCAGCGCCGGTCCTGCAGCGTTCGATCTGGCTCAATCCGTACTACAGCGCGCCCTACATCCTGCTGGCACGGGGCTACCTCGCCACCAGTCAGGCCGACCTGGCCGAGGGCATGGCGCAGCGCGCCCTGTCGTTCGATCCGAACAACCGCTCGGCTCACTATCTGCACGGACAGATCCTGCAACGGCTCGGGCGCGCCGATGCCGCCAAGGCCGCCTTCGCACGCGCCGAGGCGCTGCAGGACCAGGGTCGTCGCTGACGTGTCTCGCGCCATCGCCGGAGCGCTGGTCTCGCTGCTGCTGACGATGGCCCCGGGTGCGCGCGCCCCTGCCCCGGATGCCGACTGGCCAGTGGAGTTCGTCGACCGCGCCGCCGAGGCTGGACTGACCCGCCCGACCATCTACGGAGGGGTCGAGCGCAAGCGGTTCATCATCGAAACCAACGGCGCCGGGGTCGCGCTCGTCGATGTCGACGACGACGGCTGGCTCGACATCGTCACGTTGAGCGGCACGCGCCTGCGGGAGGACACGCGCGTCGAGGCGACGTTTCCGGCAGGCGAGCGACCGACCACGCGTCTCTACCTCAACCAGCGAGATGGTCGCTTCCTCGATGTCACGTCCTCGTCCGGTCTGGACCGGCAGGTCGGTTGGGCGTCGGGGATTTGTGCCGGGGACTACGACAACGACGGGCGCGTCGACTTGTTCCTCACCGCCTACGGCACCAACACCCTGTATCGCAACCTCGGTGGCGGGCGGTTCGGCGACGTCACCAAGGCGATGGGCCTGGGTGGCCAGCCGACACGATGGGGATCGGGGTGCACCTTCATCGACTACGACCACGACGGCCGTCTCGATCTGTTCGTGGCCAATTACCTGACGTTCGACCTGGCGACCGCCCCGGAGCCCGGCACGGGCCGGCACTGTCGATGGAAGGGCATTGCGGTCAATTGCGGGCCGAAGGGGCTGCCGACCGCCACCCACCTGCTCTATCGCAACACCGGCCGGGCGATGGTCGACCAGTCACGCGCCTCCGGGATCGATGCGGTGACCGGACGGTACGCGATGACGGCCACGGCTGCCGACCTCGATGGCGATGGCGACGTCGACATCTACGTCGCCGCCGATTCGACGGCAGCCATCCTGTATCGCAACAACAACGACGGCACGTTCACCGACGTCGCCGTCGAGAGCGGCACCGCGTACAACGCCCTGGGTGCGCCGCAAGCCGGCATGGGCGTGGCCCTGGCCGACGTCGACGGCTCGGCGACGCTGGACATCCTCAAGACGCACTTTGCCGACGACATCCCCGCCTTGTTCATGAATCTCGGCAACGGCCTGTTCGAAGACGCGGCGATACCGCGGGGTCTCGGGTCGGAGAACCGGTTCGTGCAGTGGGGTGCCGGCATGCCCGACCTGGACAACGACGGCTGGCCCGACGTGGTCTACGTCACCGGACACGTCTATCCCGAAGTCGAACGGCAGTTGGCGGACGCGCCGCACCGAAGCCCGCGGGTGGTCTTCCGCAATCTCGGAGGCAAGCGGTTTGCGCAGATCGGCGCGCAGTCGGGACCGGGAATCGCGGCAGTGCAGTCGAGCCGCGGCGCGGCCTTCGGCGACATCGACAACGACGGCGACGTCGACGTTCTGGTGATGAACATGAACGCGCCCCCGTCGTTGCTGGTCAACGTCGCGCGCGGCCGCAATCATTGGATCGGCATCCGGTTGAAGGGGATCGCCGCGAATCGGGCCGGCCTCGGCGCGACCGTGCGGGTCACGGCCGGCGGCCGGACGCATGCCCGTGCCGTGCTCAGCCAAGCGAGCTACTACTCCCATGACGAACTGGTGGTGCGCTTCGGCCTGGGCGCCGCGACCCAGGCCGATCGCGTGCGCGTGACCTGGCCCGGGGGCGCGGTGACCGACAGCGGGCCCCTGCAAGCCAATCG
>JACDAO010000562.1 GCA_013695405.1 Acidobacteriota bacterium
CCACCAGGTGCTCGGCCCGGCAGGTCAGGCTGGCTCCGGCGTCCACCAGCACGGCAACGTGTTCTCGAGTGGGAATGGTCGCGGCCAGCGCGGGCCGGTCGATGCCGTCGAGAACCCCGAAGGCGTGGTGCGCCGCCAGCACCGCGGCGCCGGAGTGGCCCGCCGTGAACAACGCCAGGGCGTCGCCGCGGGCCACGGCCTCGGCGGCAACCCGCACCGAGGCCAGCGGCCTGCGACGAATCGCCGACGCCGGTTCGTCCATGGCGATCACGTCGGGCGCGTCGAGCACGGCGATCCGGCGACGATCGGCCGCGGGACAGGCGGCAAGCTCGGCTTCGAGCAGCGCCCGCGGCCCGACCAGCAGCAGCGAGATGTCCTGTTCGAGCGCCGCGGCGACGGCGCCGTGCACGACCGCGCGAGGGGCCAGGTCGCCCCCCATCGCATCCACCGCGATCCGCATCACCAGCCGGACACCGCCAGTGCGGCGAGGATCAGGCTTCCTCGTTGACCGGACGCACCTGGCGCCCGTGGTAGTACCCGCAGGTGCTGCAGACCACGTGGGGCGGCTTCAGCTCGTTGCACTGGGGGCAGGGCCCGAGGGCCACCGGCTTGAGGGCGTCGTGCGTACGGCGCTTGGACGTACGGCTCTTGGAGTGGCGTCGTTTCGGATTCGGCATGACTCGTTACTCGCGCGGCGCTTGACCGTCCGCGTCCTTCAGCAGGGACTTCAGGCCCGCCAGTCGCGGGTCCTCCCACTGGTCTTCACACGTGCAGGTAGCCAGGTTGCGATTGGTGCCGCAGCGCGGGCACAGCCCCTGGCAGTCGGGCCGGCAGAGCGGCTTCATCGGCAGCGCCAGGTACAACTGCTCGCGCACCACCTGCGCGAGGTCGATCGCCGGCTCGTCGTACGTGACGAGCGACGGATCGGCGTCATCCATCTGGCGGCCGTCCTCGTCGTCGCTCACGGCCGACGCCGAGGCGGTGCGGGCCTTCTCGACCGCCGCCGGCACGAACCGGAGGTCGAGGTGCGTGTCCACCGCCAGGTCGAATGGCTCGACGCAGCGGGCGCAGGTCAACGACAGTGGCGCCTCGAGATGCCCGCGCAGGTGGTAGGCGCCGGCGCCGAGACGCTCGATCTCGCCCGAGAAACGCGTCGGTCCGGCCACCGCGAAGTCCTCGGCCGGCACGTCCAGTGCGGTCGGGGCAATCTGCTGCACGATGGGCGTGCGGTCGGCGGCGAGGGTGGTGAGATCGATGACCATGGGTGGAGCGACGGGGCACGCCGGGGCGCCAGCAAGCCGCGCGAACACACAAGGATACCAGACCGCGGGGTCGGCACCCTAGGCACGCGGCACCTCAATCCACGGCCGCGGGATGAACAACTCCTCGAACAGGCGCACGGCGAACCGGTCGGTCATCCCCGCCAGGAAGTCCCGCGTCGCGGCGTCCAGCCCTTCCCGGTCGAGCGTCCGGGCGTCCAGCCAGACGTCGGGCTGCTGGCGCACCTTCTCCCACAGCCCGCCGAGGATGCCGGTCGCCTTGGCGAACTCGGCCGTCGCCGTGGCGTTCTCGTAGACGTTGGCGAACATGAACGCGCGCAACTCCAGCAGCGCCTCGAGCACCGGATCGCTCATCCGCAGCGACTCCAGGTCGCACGCCAGGCTCTGCGACACCACGTCGCTGACCATCGTGCCGATCCGCTCCGACGACGAGGCGCCGAGCACCTGCACCGCGCCGGCGGGCAACTGGTCTGGCCCGAGCACCCCCGCCCGGACCGCGTCGTCGATGTCGTGGTTGACGTAGGCGATGAGGTCAGCGACCCGCGCGATCTGTGCTTCGAGGGTCGAGGCGCGATCGGTCACGGGCACGTTGATCGGCAGCCCGTACTTCCCTTTCGAGTGTGTCGAGATGCCCTGGCGCACCTCCCAGGTCAGGTTCAGGCCCTCGCCGCCCTGCTCGAGCACTTCGACGATACGCAGGCTCTGTGTCGCGTGGGAGAAGCCGCCCGGCACCAGCGCGTCGAGCACCCGTTCGCCGGCATGACCGAACGGCGTGTGCCCCAGGTCGTGTGCGAGCGTGATGGCCTCGGTCAGCTCTTCGTGCAACTGCAGCACCTTGGCCAGCGTGCGGGCAATCTGCGAGACCTCGAGCGTGTGGGTCAGGCGAGTGCGGTAGTGGTCGCCAGCCGGCGAGAAAAAGACCTGGGTCTTGTGCTTCAGGCGCCGGAACGCCTTGGAGTGCACGACCCGGTCGCGATCGCGCTGGAAGGCCGGACGAATGGGATCGTCCGGCTCGGGGCGGGCGCGGCCCCGCGAGTCGCCGCTGAAGCTGGCCTGCGGCACGAGAATGGCCCGTTCACGCGCCTCGAGCTGTTCACGGATGGAGGTCATGCGGACGCGGCGCCCCCGAGCGCCGCGAGAAAACTGGTGCCGTGCGCGAGCGGCGGCACCGCGAAGATCTCGGCGATGGTCTGTCCAAGATCGGCAAACGTCCGACGGGTGCCCAGCCTGACACCGGGCGCCACCCCGGCTCCGGCGACCAGCAGCGGCACGTACTCTCGCGAGTGGTCGGTGCTCGGCGTAGTCGGATCGTTGCCGTGGTCGGCGGTGATCATCAGCAGGTCGGCGGCATCCAGCAGTGGCAGCAGGTCGGCAAGGCGGCCGTCGATGCGCTCGAGGTTTCTGGCGTAGCCACCGACGTCGTTGCGGTGGCCGAACAGCTGATCGCAGTCGACCAGGTTGGCCCAGATGAAGCCACGCGGGATCTCCCGCAGCGCGAGTTCGACCGCGTCCATGCCCTCGTCGTCGGACGTGCTCGGCAGATGACGCGAGATGCCGCGACCGGCGAACAGGTCAGCGATCTTGCCGACCGCGATCACCGGATGCCCGGCCTCGGTGAGCCGATCGAGCAGGGTCGGCGCCGATGGCGCGCGTGCGTAGTCGTGACGACGGCTGGTGCGCGCGAAGCTGCCCGGCGCACCGGCAAAGGGCCGGGCGATCACCCGCCCGACGCCCAGCCCGAGCCCGACCTGCTCGAAGGCGATCTCGCAGTAGCGGTACAGCTC
>JACDAO010000563.1 GCA_013695405.1 Acidobacteriota bacterium
GGTCACCGCGAGGGACTGATGCCGCGGCCAGCTCAGAAACCTCGTCACCTCGGGATCGCTGGCGTAGCGCTCGAAGATCGCCGGCGCGTCTTTGGCGACGGGCCGCCGCAGCACCAGCCGCGCCGTCTCGATCTGCTCGGGAGCTTTCACGACCTCCGCCGTATCCGTAGCCTGTGGCCCCGAAGCCTGAAGCCCGACCGCCCGCGCGTCCGCCGGACAAGTCCGGCGCTACGACGCGCTCACGCGCTGGGTTCCCAGCCTGGCTCGTAGGTCCGGCTCCACAGCGCGGTGGCGTCGGCGTCGTTCTGCACCCGCCCGGTCGCCGGGTCGCAGGTCAGCACGTGGCCGGTCTTCCACGCGATGTTGCCGAGGTGCGCCATCAGCGTGCTGGTATGGCCGCCGTCGATCGGCGAGGTCAGCGTGCCCTTACCGCGAATCACCTCGAGGAAGTTGGTCGTGTGCAGCGCGTCGAGCCGCACCGCCGGGCCGACCTGGCTGACCGCCGATCCGGCGTCCGGCTTGACCTCGTCGATCATCTTGCCCTTCAGGTCGTAGACGGTGTAGCCGTCGCCGTCGATCAGCAGCGAGCCCTGATCGCCGTGGAACGTGACGCCGACGCCGCGCCCGTGGGGCTGGAAGCCGTTGGCGCTCATCGACTCCCAGGTAATCAGCTTCTTGCCCGGGTACTCCAACGTGATCACCTGCGTGTCGGGGAACTCCCAGTCATCGTCGAACTGGTAGCGCCCGCCTGAGGACGTGACCCGGGTCGGGTGCTCGACGCGCAGGCCCCAGCGCGCCAGGTCGAACATGTGCGTGCCGTTGTTGGCCGCTTCGCCGGTGCCCCAGTGCTGGCGCCAGTGCCACTCGTAGTGCACCAGGTTGTCGAGGTACGGCCGGCGCGGCGCCGGGCCCTGCCAGAGATCGAAGTCCAGCCACTCGGGGACCGGCACGGTCTTGCCCTTGCCGATCGTGGCGCGACTGTTGGCGTACCAGGTGCGCGCGGCGTAGACGGTGCCGATGTGCCCCTCGTGCACCATGGCGATCGCGCGCTGCACGTTCGGCCACGACCGGCGCTGGTTGCCCATCTGCACGACCCGTCCGCTGCGTGCCGCGACCTGCACCAGCAGTTCGCCTTCACGCGGGTTGTGGCTGCACGGCTTCTCGACGTAGACGTGCTTGGCGGCCTGCAGCGCGAGCATCGCCGCCGGTGCGTGCCAGTGGTCGGGCGCCGAGATGACCAGTGCATCGACCTCTGGCAGGGTCAGCACCTTGCGAACGTCGGCGATCACCTGCGGCGCCGCGCCGCCGGCCTTGGCAATCGCCTGCGCGGTCTTCGCGCCAGCCCGCGCATCGACGTCGCAGATGGTCGTGATCGCGCAGCCCGGGCTGTTCAGGAACGCCTGCGCCAACTGCGCGCCGCGGCTGTTGACGCCCATGATCGCGATCCGGACACGGTCCGACGGCGCGCCGGCCTGCATCCGCACGGCCGGAGCCGCAGACACGGGAGATGTGGTCGTCGCCACGCCCGCGCCCATCGCGGCAGCCGCTGTCTTGAGGAACGCGCGACGGTGAGGAAAAGCAGTCATGACGCTACACGATATCAGCGGCGCGATCCGCTGTCGCGGCTCGAAGCTGGACGCGGCTGGGAGCGCGTCAGCGGCCAGGACCCGGCCTGAAGCCCGCTCGCCCGCTCGCCCGCCGGACAAGTCCGGCGGCTACGTGGCTACGTGGCGACTGCGACCGGCGGCGCGACCGGCTGTCCCCTTCGCTATACTTCGCCGAGCGTGGCGCTCTACAACCAGACCCTGGACAAGGGCACCGTGCTCGACGTGCTCGGCACCACCGTCGAGGCGCTCGAACGCGACGACTCGGCGACCCGCCCGGCGGCCTGCGACGCCCTCGAAGTCGGCTCAGATGACTGGTCGACCTCACGCGATCGTCTGATCGAGGACCTGCTCGAAGCCGAAGCCTGGATGGAGCGCGACACCGCGCTCGCGACGGAGGTCGGCGCACCGGTCGACGCCGACGAGGGGCCGGAGTTCATGCCGAGCCACCCGACCTTCGCGCTGCTGCAGAGCGCGATGGCCGAGCAGCTCGCGGTGGCGCCCGGGTCGGCCTTCCATCCGCGCGACCTCGGCTGGCTGGCGACCGTCTATCACCGATTGCGGGCGCGGATCGGCGGCAAGGCCCGCTTCATCGAGCACCAGCGCCTCGACGACTTCCGCGTCACGATGCCCGACCGCGCGGTGGTCGCGCTGGTCTCCGACTGGGGCGCCGGCAACGCCCACGCCGTGGCGGTGGCGCGCCAGATTGCGCTGCGGGCGCCCGATCACGTCATCCACCTCGGCGACGTCTACTACTCGGGGACGCCGCGCGAGGCGCACACACATTTCCTCGACGTCTGGAAGGCGCACGGCCCGTCGCGTTCGCGCTACTGGTGCCTGAACGCCAACCACGACATGTACAGCGGCGGGCACGGCTACTTCGGGCACATCCTGCCGGCGTTCCACCAGCCGGCCAGCTACTTCTCGCTCGGCAACCAGGCGTGGCAGCTGATCGGCATGGACACCGGCTACGTGTCCGGCTCGTTCACGACGCCGCAGATGGCCTGGCTCGAGGCTCAAACCCATCAGCCGGCCCGGACCATCCTGCTGACTCACCATCATCTGCTGTCGGCGTTTCGCAAGCGCGGCACCACGCTCGAGAAGTGGCTCGAGCCGCACCTTGCGGCGAGCCACCTCTATGGCTGGATCTGGGGCCATGAGCACCACCTGGTGCAATACGCCGACTATCGCGGCGTCAAGTGCCGCTGCATCGGGCATGGCGCGCTCCCGTACGTGCCGCCCGATCGCCTGGTCCGTCGTCATCCGGCCGAGATCGTCCGGATGGAGACGCGGACCTCGCCGCTCGATCCAGACCGCGGCATCCATGGCTTTGCGCTGCTGACCTTCGACGGGCCGCAGGTCTTCCTCGAGTACGTCGACGAGACCGGCGACACCTCGTGGACCGAGCGCTGGGACTGAGTGTGCTCAGGACCCGATCGCCCAGGCGGGCGGATTCTGCAGGCGATACAGCATCTCCCCGGCCTTGCGGACCAGCAGGACGCCCTCGTCCTCGCGGTCGGCGAACGCCTCCACGTCGATCGTCGCCGGGTCGCGATAGCCGAGGTTGATCCGTCGGCAGACTTCCTCGGGAATGCCGCTGGCGACAGTCACCTGGATCCGGCAGCGCTCGACGCCATCCTCGTAGGTGCCGATGCCGCGGACGTGGGTCGAGTGCGCGACCACGCCCCACGCCATCTGGCCGTACCGATCCCACTGGGCGCTGAAGTAGTCGCGGCAGTGATAACCGATCTCCAGCAGCGTGGTCCCGTGCGTCACCGAAATCTCGGTGATGTGCGGCGCGTAGATGATCAGCTCGCCGCCATCGGCGACCACCGGCTCGAGCTTGTACATGCCCTTGCCGCCGGTCCACAGGTCGGCATACATCTGCGGCACGCAGGACAGCACGGTGTGGTACGGCCGATCCTTGAAGACCACGTGGGTGCGACGCGATAGCTCGCTGGCGTGGTCCCAGGCCACCTCCGGGGTGCCCCCGAAAATCCCGGCCAGTGAGGCATCGGGACGCACCACCAGGCAGATGCAGGTTTTCGGCACGCTGACCATGGCACCCGCGGCGTCCACCACCTTGCGCACCGGCGTCCACTTGCTGCCGATGATCATCGGGTTGGTGACCACGGCGCCAAGCCAGTGGAAGAAGTTGAGGATGGCCGGCCCGCTGATGCCGGGAAACAGGTACTTGTTGCCGCCCGAGAAGCCGACCACTTCGTGCGGAAAGACGGGCCCGATGATGATCAGCTCGTCGTAGTCGTAGATCCGGCGGTTGATCTCGACCGGGACGTCGATGGCAAAGCGCCCCTCGGTGATCGCGGCGATCTGCTCGCCGGGTATGATCCCGACCCGGGTCAGGGCCGCCGGGTTGTCCCACTCGTGGTTGATGAAGGCGACCTCGCGATACTGGCCGTGGCGTTGATCGTCGGTCACCTCGAGACGCTGGCACATCGCCGCCTCGGTCATCGGCTGGTGGGTGCCGAGCGCGATCAGCACGTCGAAGCGGCGGGTCAACCCGGCGAGCCGTTCGTGCAGCAACCGGAAGACCAGGCCGATCGGTGCGGTGCGGGTGCCGTCGGGCACGATCAGCAGCACGCGGCGATCGCGGTAGGCGTCAGCCGGGCACAACCTGTCGAGCACGCCGGCGACGTCCTCTGGCGTGACCACCTGGTCCGTACGTGCCTCCACCGACTCGCATTGCGCGGGATCGTCGATCACCTTGCCGCCCTCCTCAATCTGGCCGAGGCGCCCATCATACGAGCTTCGGCTGCACCGTGCGGCCGGTATTGACTTGCGACGGTCTCGTCACTAAGGTCTGACCACTAGAACCCCGTTTCCCTCCCATCGAACCATGCACCCCGGAGGTGCGATGACTCGCGTGAACCAAATCCTGCGGTGCGCCGGACTACTCTCGGCGTTGACGGTCGCGCTCTGCCTGCAGTCGCAGCCAGCGCACGCCCAGGCGATCTACGGCACCGTCACTGGCGTCGTCGCCGACGACTCGGACGCCGGTGTGCCTGGCGCCACGGTCAGCCTCAAGAACGAGGCCACCGGGCTCGACCTCGAAGCGGTGGCCGACGAGACCGGCACCTACACCGTGCGCAATGTGACCGCGGGTCCGTACACGCTCCGCGCCACGTTGCAGGGCTTCAAGGAGTTCGTGCAGACCGGCATCCCGGTCACACCCGGCGGCATCGTGCGCGTCAACGCGCGGCTCGAGGTCGGCGCGCTGACCGAGTCGGTGACGGTCACCACTGAGGCGGCGCTACTCAAGACCGACAAGGCCGACGTCAGCGTCGACCTGCGTCCCGAAGACGTCGTCAACCTGCCGCTCAACCAGTACCGCAACTACCAGTACCTGATGAACCTGGTGCCCGGCGCCACGCCGCCCGCACTTCAGAACGCGCAGACCGACACACCCGGTCGCGCACTGTCGACCAACGTCAACGGCACCTCGCGCAACACCAACACGACGCGCATCGACGGCGCCGCCAGCATCAACGTCTGGCTGCCGCACCACGCCGGATACATCGCGCCGGTCGAGACCGTCGAGAATGTCAACATCGCGACGAACAGCTTCGATGCGGCCACCGGCATGGCCGGCGGCGCCGCGATGTCAGTGTCGACCAAGTCGGGCACCAACAACGTGCGCGGATCGGCGTTCTACTTCCGCAACCAGGACGAACTCAACGCCAGGCAGGGCTACTTCGATCCCACCAAGCTCGACGCCAGCACGTCGATCATGGGCGGCACGGTCGGCGGCCCGATTCTCAGGAACCGCCTGTTCTACTTTGGCGGCTGGGAACGGAACCTCCAGCAGCAGAGCCGGTTCGACCAGTACACGGTGCCGACCGCGAAGATGCGCAACGGCGACTTCAGCGAAGTGCTGGCCTTCAACCCGAACTTCCGGATTTACGACCCGCGCACCGGCAACCCCACCACCGGCGCGGGGCGCGACGCGTTCCCGGGAGCGGTCATCCCGGCCGACCGCATCACCAGCATCTCGAGGACGATTCAGGCGCTCTACCCGGCGCCAAACAACGCCGGCACCAACAATGGTCTCCAGAACAACCTGTTCGTCGACCGTTTCCCGGAGGCGACGCGCGACAACTACGATGGCAAGATCAACTGGAACCGCACCTCGGCGCACCAGATCTGGGCCAAGTACTCGATGATGGACGCGAGCGTGCAGGACCTGTTCTACCTGCCCTTCGACAACGCCGGCGGTGGCGACACCCAGGTCTACCTCGGCACGGTCGGCCAGACCTGGACGCTCAGCCCGACGCTGATCCTCGACGGCAACGCTGGCTTCAACATCATGAAGCACCAGTCGCAGGGCCCGGACTTCGGCACCGACTACGGCCTCGACGTGTTCGGTATTCCCGGCACCAACTCGGCGGGACTGACCGGCAACAGTGCCACCGTGCCTGAGCGCCACAGCGGCATGCCGGCGTTCGACACCGGCCTGCGCATCCTCGGCAACAACTCGACCTGGACCCCGGTGGTGCGTGACGAACGCAGCTACACCGCGACGATCAATCTGACCAAGGTGGCAGGCCGCCACGAGGTGCGGACCGGGTTCGACTTCGTGCGGCTGCAACTCAACCACTGGCAGCCGGAAGTCGGCAACCCGCGCGGCACATTTTCTTTTGGCGGCGGTATTACCGGCATCCCGGGCTACGCCGGCGTCGGCGGCTGGAACTCGTACGCGTCGTTCCTGCTCGGACAGGTCAGCAGCTACGGCAAGAGCGTGCAGTTCGAGGAGTTGACCGGGCGCGAGAACCAGTTCGGCCTGTACGTCGCCGATCGCTGGCAGGTCAACGAAAAGCTGACCCTGAACCTCGGTCTGCGCTACGAGAACTACCCGCTGATGTCGCGTGCCGATCGTGGCCTTGAAGTGCTGGAACTGGACACCTTCAACGTCCGCCTCGGCGGTCTCGGGGGCAACCCGGACGACCTCGGCATCAAGACCAGCAACACCCTGTTCGCGCCGCGGCTCGGTGCGGCGTACCGGCTGAATGACGCCACGGTGCTGCGCGCCGGTTACGGCCGGACGTTCAATCCGCTTCCCTGGTCTCGGCCGTTGCGCGGCCGCTACCCTGCGACGATCGCGTACACGGAGGCAGGACCGAACGGCTTCATTCCGTACGGCAACCTGGCGCAGGGCATCCCGGGCGCACCAAACCCGGATGTGCAGAGCGGCAACATCCTGCTGCCGCGCGGTGTCGTCATGAACTGGCCAGACCCCGATAACGTCAAGCGCGGGTCGATCCACTCCTGGAACGTCTTTGCCGAGCGGCGGCTGCCACTCGACCTGGCGTTGAGCGCCGGCTACGTCGGGACAGCCACGCGAGACAGCTACGGCATCCGCAACCTCAACTACGCCGAGTTCGGCGGGAACGTCAACCGACAGCTTTTCGCGCGAGCGGGCAACGCCGACATCAACGAGTTCTCCTCGTTCGCGTATGCGAACTACCACTCGCTGCAGATGGCCCTCAACCGGCCCTTCAAAAATGGGCTACTGCTCAAGGGCGCGTACACATTGAGCAAGGCCCTCAACATCACCGACGAGGAAGCGGGGGCGGTGGCATGGAACCAGCCGTCGCAGTACGAGCGGAACTACGCGCGGACCGGGTACGACCGCCCGCACATGCTGCAGCTCGGGTTCGTCTACGAACTGCCGTTCCTGCGCGAGGCCACCGGGATCCTGCCGCAGCTGGTGAAGAACTGGCAGATCAACGGCATCGGCTCGTGGCTGTCGGGAACCCCGTTCTCGGTCGGCGGCGACAACGGGCTGTTGCAGCAAGCCGGCGGTTTTCAGTCGGCCAATGTGACGGGGGAGTTGAAGGGCGGCTTCGGCGAAGCCGGCCCGGACGAGCCGTGGTACGACCCGTCGCAGTTCAGCCAGCCGGGCAACGCCTGGGGCAACAGCGGCCGCAACGCCTTCCGCGGGCCCTCCAATTGGAACCTCGACTTCTCGCTGTTCCGCGCGTTCCCGATCGGCAGCAGGCGCCTTGAACTGCGCGCCGAGTCGCAGAACGTCTTCAACCACGCCCAGTGGGCCAACCCGGTCACCGGTCTGACCGACCTGAACTTCATGCGCATCCGCACGCTCGCCCGGCCGCCACGCACGGTGCAGCTCGGGCTCCGCTTCCAGTTCTGACTCGGTCGATACCCCTTCGCCTCCAAAGGACTTCAGGCGGCCGGCGACATCACGCCGGCCGCCTGGGCCCGTCACCTGCCACGCTGCCGTCCGCGCCGTTTACAAAGGACTATCGTCGATGATCGCG
>JACDAO010000570.1 GCA_013695405.1 Acidobacteriota bacterium
ATCAGGATTTCGCGGCCAGGGACTTCTTCCAGAAACGCGGCGGCGCCAAACAGACCTTCGCGCGGTTGGAGTACGGCGGCTCAGCGGGCGGCCCCATGCGGCGCGACAGCCTGTTCTTCTTCGGCGCGCTCGAGCGGTTCGATGAACCGAACGGCGAGACGCCGGTCCGGCCGGACGCGCTGGCCCAGCTCTCGTTCGTGCCCGACGCCAACCCCGTCACCTCGATCCCGACGCCGTACAACGACACGCTATTCACCGGCAAGGTCGACCACAGGCTGACCACCAACCAGTCGATGTTCTACCGTTTTTCGCTGCAGCGGAATTCGTCGGACAACGACCAGGTGACCAACCCGGCGCTCACCGATCTGACCGGTGGCAGCAGCAATGTCAACGACATCTACGACTTCGTCGCGAACCACACGTTCAACATCGGCGGTGACCGCCTCAACCAGTTCGCCTTCCACTTCCAGGACTTCCAGAACGAGATCCTTGGCGTCTCGGACGATCCGATCCAGATTTTCGCCGGCAACTTCCGCACCGGGCCGGCGCCGAACACGCCGCAGGCCACCACGTCGCGCAAGTACCAGTTCCGCAACGATTTCACGTGGCAGCGGGGAGCGCACGCGCTGAAGACGGGAGTCAATTACATCCACACCAAGCTCGGGGGCTACTTCTACTTCGGCGCATTCGGCCATCAGCTCACGTGGTTCGACACGCCGCAGGCGATCGCGACCAACACGACGCGGTATCCGCAAGGCTTCGCCACACCCGGGGCGGTCCGGTTGATCGATTACTTCGCCGGTGAAGCCAGTCACGACCAGACCTTCCACCAGGTGGCGCTCTACGCCCAGGACGACTGGCGCCTCACCCAGCGGCTGACGCTGAACCTGGGGCTGAGGTACGACGCCAATGTCGGGTTGCTGTTCGATCAGACCAACAACCGCACGATCGAGCTCCTCCAGCAGCTCGACGATCCGCGGGCCCGGGAGATCACCCAGGACGCCGGGCGGCTGTCGCGCACGACTCCCAGCTGGAAGGAGTTCCAGCCGCGGCTCGGGTTCGCGTACGACCCCAACGGCGACGGTCGCTCCGTCGTCCGCGGCGGCTACGGCCTCTTCTACGATCAGATCTTCCAGAACCTCACGTTGTTCTCGTTCACGCAGAGCACGCCGGAAATCTACTCGCAGATCCTGAACCTCACGAACGGCGACGTCGGCGTGGGGCAGGCGGCGACGTTCCGCTTCGGCCAGGACCCGCTGCCGGCGCCACCGGCCTTCAACTTCGCGCAGCTCCCGCGCGGCGCGTTCGGGCGTATCAACGATCCCGGCATGAGTGACCCCTACGTCCACAAGTTCTCGATTGGCTACCAGCGAACGTTTGCGGGCAACTGGACGGCATCGAGCGACTACGTGCACACGCGCGGCTCCGACGAGGGACGGGTCCAGGTGATCAACCCGCAGATCCGCTCGGTCTGCGACCCGGCGTTCCCCGGTTCCACGCCCTCCGACGCGCGCTGCGTCGGCGGCGCCTCGTCGCGCTACTTCGACGCGGCCTTTGCCCGCGCCGGCCTGGGCGCCGGCCGTCTCGGCCAGATCAACATGATCGGCACGACCAACGAGTCGAAGTTCGACTCCTGGACGACGACGTTGAGGGCACGTACCGCGCGGGCGATGTTCTCGCTCAGTTATGTGCTCGCGAACTCGCGCGCGTGGGGCGGCCAGCCGACCGCGTCCTACAGCGGCAACGGCATCGCGATCACTCCGGAGGAACAGTTCCGCGACAGCGAGTGGGGGCCGACGCGTCTCGACGAGCGGCACCGAATCGTCGCCAGCGGCGTCATCGAACTGCCGTTCGGCTTGCAGGTGTCGCCGATCGTGCAGTTCGCCTCGGCGCGGCCGTACACACCGGTGGTCGGATTCGACATCAACGGCGACGGCCAGATCAACATCGTCGACCGCCTGTGCGACGGTGTGAGCGTCGACAGCGTGTTCGCCGTGCGCGGCAACGTCGCCGCCATCCGCCAGTTGAACCCGAACGGGTGCAACCCGGCGCCTGTGAATTCGCAGCGCAAGGGCTTCGTGGTCAACGCCGACGGCAGCGTAGAGGAGCGGGCCGGCAACTTCTTCAACGCCGATCTGCGCGTGACCAAGGGCTTCACCGTTGGCGGGCGGACGATCAAGGTGTATGCGGACCTCTTCAACGTCTTCAACACCGAGAATCTGTCGTTCACGCTGCGGCCGGAGCAGAGCGCTGCGAACGTGGCGAGTGCCTTCATGCAGCCGGTGTCGCTCTTCGGGCCCGGGTTCGGACCGCCCGTCGGACGGCCCTTCACGGCATCGTTCGGAGCGCGGTTCGAGTTCTGATCGACCGCGTCGTCCCAATCGACACCGCACGGTCACGTCGCAATCCGAGGAGCTGTTCCGGTACCGCCGGGGCAGCTCCTTCGCCGCGTCACCGCAGCTCGTCGATCCTGCCGGGCAACTTCAGCTGGCCAAGTCGATCACTCCGTGTGCGCCGGTCACCCTCAGTGTTCGTTATCAGCAGCTCGCTTCCTCCTCCTGCGTCGCTTGCGGACGTCGACCCGGACATTGCCAAGGCCATCGCCGACCAGCGGTCCTCTCTCTCGGTGACTGGCGCAACCCGATACCATGACATCGTGAGGTGCCACCCACCACGAGGACCGTCGCAAGCCTGGGCTGGGATGTCTCTGGCTGACGAACGCAGTCCTGCGCGGCTGGGAGTCCTGGAGGGAGACTGGGACAGGACGAGGGGACAATGGACAACATGATCCGCTTGGTCGGCCCGGAGCGTGCCGTGGAGTTCCTGGGCATCCGCTTGGTCGGTCTCAACGCGACGAACGGCACCAAACTCCTGTTTACGCTGGTCATCATCGTCGCAGTGCTCTCGCTCGGCGCGCTGCTCCGCCGGCTCTCGCGTCGCGTGCTGCGAAAGCGTGATGACAGGCGAGCGGAGTTCTGGGTCGGCCAGGGCATCAACGTCGCCACAACCGTGTTGCTGATCCTTGGTGTGTTTTCGGTCTGGTTCGACGACCCCGCGCGACTGACGACCGCGCTCGGGCTTGTTATGGCGGGCCTCGCGTTCGCCTTGCAGAAAGTGGTGACAGCGGTCGCGGGATATTTCGTGATCCTGCGTGGCAGGACGTTCAACGTCGGTGACCGGATCGTCATGGGCGGCGTCGCGGCGATGTGATCGCCGTGGATTTCACCCAGACGACCATCATGGAGATGGGACAGCCGCCACCGGTGCAAGGAGCCGACCCGGCCGTGTGGGTGCAGAGCCGCGAAT
>JACDAO010000571.1 GCA_013695405.1 Acidobacteriota bacterium
CATGAACACCACCGTCCGGCCGTCGCGCTTGACGCCGTGCAGGATCGCCCGCACGAAGTCCTGGTTCAAGTAGGTCGCGCCGATCCCGCCCTGCCCGCTGGTCAGGTTGGCCGACGCGAACCGCCCCATCACCGCGCTGTCCACCACGACCTTGCCGCCGAGGTCCTGATCGTGGCAGTCGGCGCACATCGCGACGTGCTCGACCAGGTACTTGCCTCGCACGAGCGACGCCGCATCCGACCGCACCGGCACATCCGGCAGTGACGTGATCGAGTAGGTCCGCGCCAACAGCCGCGCCGACGCCACGTAGACGTAGCCCACCGCCGCCGCCGCCACGACCAGCACCACCACGAGCACCCTGAGAGACCATCGCACCAGTCGACGCATGGCGCGGAATCTAAGCGATAAGCGCCGACTGTGCAATAGCGCTGCGCGGCCGGCGAGTTGCCAACGCGCGTGCCCCGACAGGCCGATGGTTTTTCGCTCCGCAGCGTGCCAGTGAGGGTATGCTCCAGCGTTACATCAGCACAGGAGCGAGCAGATGAAGCCAGTCAGCGTAGTGGTCGGGACGGTCGTGGTGTCGATTGGAGTGGTGGCGGGCGCGGCCTTCGCGCAGCAACCGCAGCCGCAGCCTGCCCCGCCGCCGCCGTCGCAGCCGTATACGGTCGGCAATCCGCTAGGCTTGCCGATCACCCCGACGGCCGACGGCGCGCTCAACCCGATGTCGCCCAACGTCAAGGTCTACGGCGCCATCTACTCGGCGGAAAGCTGCTCGTACGATCCGGTGCGCAACCTGATCGTGGTGCCGAACCGAGGCGTCGCGCAGTCCGTGCAGGCCAACAACGCCTGGGTGTCGCTCATCAACCACGACGGCTCGGTGCACACCGCCCGCTGGATTGGCATCCAGAACCCGGGCCCGCCGCGCAGCGCCACCACCCCGCCACTGATCCTGAACGAGCCGTACGGCAGCGACATCGTCAAGGGCGTGCTCTACCTGGCCGACCGTGACGGCGGCACCGGTCCGAACGACCCCAGCGTGGCGGTGATCCGCCGCTTCACGATGACCACCGGCGCGCCGGCCGGCGAGACGCGCGTGCCCGGGGCGCAGTGGTTCAACGACATCGCGGTCACCGGCGACGGGACAGTGTTCGCCACAGTCACCGGGGTCGGCGGCGACAACCCGGACGCGACCACCTGGCAGGTCTGGAAGATTGCCGCCGACGGCACGGCGTCGACGTTCGTGCAGGGCGCCCCGCTGCGCCAGCCGAACGGCGTCGCCCTGGATCCGAAGGGCAACATCGTCGTCGTCAACATCGGCAACAGCGACGTGCTGACGTTCTCACCGGAGGGCAAATTGATCTCCACCGAACAGGCGGCGCAGGCCGGCAGCGACGGCCTGGTGATCATGCCGGATGGCACCAAGTACGTGAGCAGCGTGATCAACGGCGGTGTGTCTCGGATCAGCCCGGGCCAGCCAGCCGAGCTGATTGCCACGAACATCCCGAATGCCGCGTCGATGTGCTACGACGCGGGGGCCAACCAGCTGGTCATCCCGATGAATGCCAACAACGCGCTGGCCTTCGTCAAGTTGCCGTGACGCAGCGGGCACCGGGCACGACGAGCGCCGCTGCCTGATCGAGGAGGAACACAATGAACGTGTCCACGGCGTCGCCGCCCAGGTTTCACGGCTGGATTGCTGGAGCTGCGCTGCTCTGGAACCTGATTGGCGTGATGGCCTTCCTGATGCAGATTCGCATGGGTGCCGCGCAGGTGGCGGCGCTATCGCCGCTCGAACGAGCGGTCTACGACACCACGCCGGCCTGGGTCACCATTGCCTTTGGCGTCGCCGTCATCACCGGCGTCCTTGGATCCGTCGGCCTGCTGCTGCGACAGCGCTGGGCCGTGGCGCTTCTGACGCTGTCATTAATCGCGGTGCTGGTACAGGTCACCGGCGCCTATCTGTTCACTCCCGCCTGGCAGGTCAACGGGCCGGCCGGCCTGGCGATGCCGATCCTGCTCGTGGTCATCGGAACCCTGTTGGTCAGCTATGCCAACCGCGTCACCGCGTGAGGCGGATGCGATCGCGGAGTCGCTCAGCGCTGCAGACGTGCGAGCAACGGATCGTCAATGGACCGCTGCCAATCCGTGAGCCTCATTTGCAACTGGTCGCGCACCGGTCTGGCCGCTTCGCTCCCGTAGAGGTTCCGCAGTTCATCCGGGTCCTGCTGAAGGTCGTACAGCTCGTCGAGCCCGTCAGCCATGTGGTGGCGCACCAGCTTCCACTGTGCGGTGCGAATCATGCGCATGAACGCCAGACCCGAGTGGTGCAGGTCGTACTGGCCAAACACGGCGTCGCGCCACGCCACCTGTTGTCCGCGCAAGAGGGGCGAGAAATCGGCGCCTTGCTGTGCGGCGTCGACCGGCACCGGGATCCCGAGCATACCGAGCACGGACGGGAAGGTATCGAGCGCCGTCACCGGCTCCGCGATCACGGTTCCGCCGCGCACCACGCCGGGCCAGCGGACGACGAGCGGTACCCGGAGCGCGGTGTCGAACATGTTCGGACGCTTCGGCCCTGTCACGCCCCCAGCCACCCAGACGCCGTTGCCCTTCGTGTGAATGCCGTGGTGGCCAATCATGTAGCCGTGGTCGCTCGTGAAGAGGACCACCGTGCGTGCGGTCAGTCCGAGCGTGTCCACGGCCTGCAGCAGGCGTCCGATGTTGCGATCCACCGAGTGGATGCTGGCGTAGTAGTCGCGGGTCCACCGTTTCACCTGCGCGCGGTCGAGCCCAGGCACGTCCGGGATTGTCGGGTCGAGTGTCTCAAAGGGCGCCGAGTCCTCGTACGGCACCGGCCCGTACGGCAGATGCGGCGCGCGGAAATGCAGCAGGACGGCAAAGGGCCGATCCCGATGGCGCTCGACGAACCCGATGGCATCGTCGACGAGCAGGTCGGGCAACGACCCCTGGAGCGATCGGGGCCGGCCGTTGTCCTCGAGCGTCGGGTTCATCGGGCGGTTACCGCCGCCGAGAAATCCGAAGAAGTGGTCGAAGCCGCGGCGGTGTGGATGGAATGCCGGGTCTTCGCCGAGGTGCCACTTGCCGACCAGGGCCGTGGCGTAGCCCTCGCGCTTCAGAACCTCCGGCCAGGTGATGGCCGATGCGGGCAAGCCCAGGCCTCGACCGGCTTCGGCCGGTGAGATCCAGTCGGTGATGCCGACTTGCGTGCCGTAGCGCCCCGTGAGGAACGCCGCGCGGCTGGGTGAGCAGACCGGCGTCGGCACGAACGCGTTGTCGAACCGCGCGCCATCGCGGGCCAGGCCGTCGATGTGGGGCGTGCGCGCCTCCTGATTGCCGTACGCCCCCACCGACCAGCGAGCCTGATCGTCGGTCACGATCGAGATGATGTTCGGTCGCGAAGCACCCGCTGCGCCATCGCCGCCGCCGCGCTGGGCGGGCAGCGAGGCTATCGCCGACGCCATCACGATGGCAACGAGCGCGAGGCCCGGATGCATGGTCGAGATTCTACGCCCTGCCCCGTGGCCGAGTCCGCCCGCCGTCGAATTGCTCGGGCCTGTACGCACCCGTGATGAACCAGTCGATGGTCTGTGCCGCGTGCGCGACCTGCTGGGCTGCGGTCTCATGCCTCCGGCGGGGACGCGGCTGGACTGAGCCTCGCCACACGTCAAACGTAGACAGCGCGATTGGCAGAAATCATGCTCGGAGCTGATCGGGCCACGGTCGCAAACCGGCGGCGGCACCGGCAGTCCAGAGCTGATGATCGTATGTAGCCAGCACGACCTCCTGCCCGACGACGTCCTGCCACGTCAGCGCGGCCGCCAGATGGACGGCGTCGTAGCCGCGCAGCGCATGACTCCACGCCAGCGTCTCAGCGCGAGCCACCAGCGCTTCGGTCGCTGGCACTCGCACGAAATCGACCCACTCGTCGGCAAACCGCTGTTGCGCCCGACGACCGCCGGCATCGCCGAGCACGTCGAGCCGAACCGCCCGAGCCAGCGCTGCGGCGACCTCGGCACGGCTGGCAATCGCTGTGGCGACCACCGTCGCCGAGCCGGTGAGTGCCAGCACGTCACGAGAGCCCGACTCGGAGACGTAGCGCTTCACGATGGCACTGGCATCCAGGTACAGAATCACTCACGGTTCTCCACGAGAATCCGGGTGACGGTTCGACCGCGCTTCGACCGCGGACGAACGTCCGGCGTCGTCGCCGCAAGGCGTCGCCCGCTCCAGAGGATCGCGCCGGCCGCGCGCAACAGGTCGAGTCGCTCTTCGACCGAGTTGACCTCCGGCACGAGCCGCGCGACCGGCCGACCGTGCTCGGTCACGACGACAGTGGCGCCGAGCTTTACCTGGCGGACGCATTCGCTCAGCCTGGCCTTGAGTTCGCGGATGCCAACGGTCAGCTCCGACATGTCACGCCTCCAGTGGTCATATGATGACATATGTGGTCTCATTGGCCATGGAACCCATCGATCGCCGGACCTTCCTCAAGACCGTGCCCGCCGTCGCCGCTGTCGGAACCGGTGCGGCCTGGCAGGCCGCCTCGCGCGACATGCCGTTCGGGCCGGAGTATCCGCAGCTGGACTCGCAGACGACCGGTGAGTGGTGGGCGTCCCGAGGCAGTGCCGGAACGCCGACGCCAGCCAGGCGCGTGGGGCAGCAGCAGCAGGTGGCGCAGATCATCGACCTCGACGTGCCGCGCGAACAGGTTGTGGCCTTCGCCCTGTATACCCACGAAGCGGGCGTGCTGAAGCTGACCGCGCAGCTCTATCCGCTCCGGCCGGACGAGGCGCGAGCAGCCAGGCTGGAGGTCGAGCGTGAGGGCGCATGGACGGAGGTCGCGACCGCTCCGGTGCGCTACCCGGGGTGGAGCGCGCATTTCCGTGTCGAACAGTGGGACGCCACGAGGACGGTGCCCTATCGGGTGCGGCACGGCGCGAAGGCGACGTTTCAAGGCACCATCCGCCGCGACCCGATCGACAAGCACGAGATCGTCGTCGCCAACATGTCGTGCAACTCGTCGCGCACCAAGGGCGGGCGCCCCGAGATTGTCGAACGCCTCCTCGGGCAAGACCCCGATCTGCTCTTCTTCTCGGGAGACCAGACCTATCACCACACCGAGCACACCGCGGGCTGGATCGAGTTTGGTCTGCAGTACAGGGACCTCATCAGAGATCGGCCGACGGTCTGCATCCCCGATGATCACGACGTGGGACATCCGAATCTCTGGGGTGAAGCAGGCGGGCACTCGACGCACAGCGGCGGTGCCGACGGCGGCTATTTCTTTCCGGCGACCTACGTGAACATGGTGCAGGAGGCGCAGTCCTGGCACCTGCCCGATCCGGTCGACCCCGCGCCGGTTGGCCAGGGCATCTCGGTGTACTTCACGCGGCTGCGCGTGGGCGGCGTGGACTTCGCGATCCTCGAAGATCGCAAGTTCAAGACGGGGCCGCTGGGCAGGATTCCGGAGATGGGGCCGCGGCCCGATCACATCAACGACGAGCGGTACGATCCGAAGAGCATCGATCTTCCGGGCCTGCAGCTGCTCGGTGAGCGGCAGATGACGTTCCTCCGCCGCTGGACGCAGGATTGGACGGGGGCGGAGATCAAGTGCGTGTTGTCGCAGACGGCGTTCTGCGGCGCCGTGCACCTGCACGGCACGTACGACAATCGCCTGCTCGCCGATCTCGACTGCAATGGCTGGCCGCAGCGCGGGCGAGACGAAGCGCTGCGCGAGATTCGCCGCGCGGGCGCCGCGCACCTGTGCGGCGATCAGCACCTGGCCGTCACGCTCAAGCACGGCATCGACGAGCACGGCGACGGTCCCTATGCCTTCACGAGCCCAGCGCTCGTCAACACCATCTACGCACGCTGGTGGCATCCGAAAGACGAGAAGGCCGGTGCCAACCCGGTGGCCGGCAGCGCGCTGCCGTGGACAGGCGACTACAAGGACGGCCTCGGAAATTTGATCTCCGTGATGGCGTACGCCAACCCGACCGATCTGAAGGACGAACGGCAGCGCGCGGACGGATACGGTCTCGTGCGCTTCAACAAGCAATCCGGCCAGGTGACGTTCGAGTGTTGGCCGCGCTTCTCGGGGGGCGAGCAGTTCCCCGGGTGGCCCATCACCATCCGCTCCGACGACAACGACGGACGTCGCCCGGTGGCCTGGCTTCCAGAACTCCTGATCGAGGGCAGCGACCGATCCGTCGTCCA
>JACDAO010000574.1 GCA_013695405.1 Acidobacteriota bacterium
GGTGAAGGCGCGTCGGCTGTCAACCGGCATCAGCCGTTCGAGCCAGCCGACCATGTCGGCCGCCAGCGCCGCGGCCGGTGACCGCCCCAGCCGGTCCTGGACGATTGACAGCAGCCCGCGCAGTCGATGCGGATATTCCTCGGCGTCGAGCGGACGACCGAGCAGCAGCGCCAGGATGACCAGGCCGGCCTGGGCGAGATCGGTCCGTACGTCGAATCGCACCGGACCGGCGGCCGGCGGCGTGGCGATGCGCCAGTCGCGCCACAATTGATGGCGGGGCAGGTGCATCCGGTCCAGGGCGTGGGCCAGGACGTGTTCGACCATCACGACCCGGCCAGTCGGCGCAAGCACGATGCGCTCGGGTGCCAGCGAGCCGTGGGTGACGTTGCGCGAGTCGTGCAGGACTGAAAGCGCGGCCAGGACTTCGCGAGTCACCTGGAGCGCCGCGCCCGCGTCCAGCGTGATCAACCCGTGCCCACCCATCTCGAGCACGTCCGACAAGCGGCTGCCAGTCACGTGGCTGGAGACCAGCACCGGGCCCTTGCCCTTGCTGGCGGGCTCGAGTGTGCGGATTCTGGCAAACTTGACGTGCTGCAGGTTGGCCAGGCGGCTGACGCGCTCGCGCAGGGGGCCTTCGACCGTGGCAAAGGCCGGATCCAGGAAGAACCACTCGACCAGTTCGCCGGTGCCGGAGTCGCGCCGTTCGCGCACACCGAGCCCGTCGCGAAACACGACGCGATCTTCCGCCGGTTCCGGCAGGTGTGCTACTTTCACCGCGCGCGTCCTTTCCGGGTGTCCAGAGCCGCCGCGATCGCACGCATCGCCCGGTCGGTGGTGCAACGGCCACACCAGCACACTCGTTGCGGTTTCTCGTCCATAACTCGCTGTCGCAATGTCGGTTGTGTCATCGGCGTGAGGGCCGCTCCCCATCACTCGACCTGTCGTTCACGCAACCGTGCAACGGTTGCCTCACTTCTGTAATCGGCTGATATGTACCGCGCTTCATTTCGCTGTATCTCCGGGTGCCACGGCACGCACACGCTGTTCGCCCCGCTCTACCGCTGCCCTACCTGCGGCGACCTGCTCGAGGTCGCGCACGACCTGACGGCGCTGGCCGACCGGTCAGCGGGCGCGTGGATGCGCCTGTTCGACGACCGGTACAAGCGCACGATCTGGCCCTACGGCTCGGCGGTCTGGGGCAAGAAGGAGTGGGTCTGCCCCGATATCCGTGACGATCAGGTCGTCTCGATGGACGAGGGCGGCACCAACCTGCTGTGGGCCGAGCGCTACGGCAGCACGTTGGGCGTCCCCGACCTCTGGATCAAGCAGTGTGGCAACTCGCACACCGGGTCCTTCAAGGATCTGGGCATGACCGTGCTGGTTTCGGCGGTGCGGCAGATGATCACCGACGGCCAGCAGGTGCGGGCGATAGCCTGCGCCTCCACCGGCGACACCTCGGCGGCGCTGGCGGCGTATGCCGCGGCTGCCGGCATCCCGGCCATCGTCCTGCTGCCACGCGGCAAGGTGTCGGTCGCGCAGCTGCTGCAGCCGATTGCCAATGGCGCGCTGGTGCTGTCGCTTGACACCGACTTCGACGGCTGCATGGCGATCGTCCAGCGGCTGGCCGACCAGGACGGGGTCTACCTGGCCAACTCGATGAACAGCCTGCGGCTCGAGGGCCAGAAGACGGTGGCCATCGAGATCGTGCAGCAGTGGGACTGGCAGGTGCCCGACGTGGTGATCATCCCGGGCGGCAACCTCGGCAACGTCAGCGCACTCGGCGCGGGCTTCGACCTGATGCTGGCACTGGGCGTGATCAGCACGCGGCCGCGCATCGTGGTGGCGCAGGCGGCGCGCGCCAACCCGCTCTACCTGGCCTACCAGCACGGCTGGGACTTCGCGCCGGTGCAGGCGCAGGAGACGCTGGCCTCGGCCATCCAGATCGGCAACCCGGTCTCGATCAAGAAGGCGATCCGCACGCTCCAGGCGTACGACGGCGTCGTCGAACAGGCGACCGAGAGCGAACTCGCGGACGCCGCGGCCCGCGCCGATCGCACCGGCATGTTCAACTGCCCGCACACCGGCGTGGCCCTGGCGGTGCTCGAGAAGCTCGCCGCCCGTGGCGAGATCACCCGCGACCAGAAGGTGGTGGTGGTGTCGACCGCGAACGGCCTGAAGTTCAGCGACTTCAAGCTCCGCTACCACCAGGCAGCGCTCGACGGGATGGACACCTCCCTGGTCAATCGACCGGTGGAGCTGCCCAACGACTACGACAGCGTGCGGCGGGCGATCGACGAGCGTACCTGACTCGGCCGTCTCCCCGGCCGCCCGCGACTTCTGTGGTACAAGAATCGGCATGTCACAATCGCCCGGCCCGTCCGGCGGACGGCGTGCGCCGGTGTTCGCTGGCGGACCGATCGACCGTGGCGTCTCGGAGCAGCGGGTGCGGGACGCCGCCTGGCGACAATCGAGCCGAACGCCCACGAGCGCGGCAGAAACCGTCGTCGAACACGTTCGGACGCTGCTCGAGCGCGGCGCTCTCGCGCCCGGCGACCGGCTGCCCCCCGAACGCACGCTTGCGCTCTACACCGGTGTCAGCCGGTCCTCGGTCCGGGTCGGGTTGCGGGCGCTGGCGACGATGGGGATCATTCAGTCGCGACACGGCTCGGGCACCTTCATCGCCGACGGACCGCCTGCACTGGAAAGCAAAACGTTACATTTTCTGGCTGCCCTGCACGGCTTCACCCGCGACGAGATGTTCGAGGCGCGTCGCCTGCTCGAGGTCGGCGTGGCGGGTCTGAGCGCACGCCGCGCCAGTGGCGAGCAGGTAGCCGCCATCGCCGAGGAAGTCACCAGCATGTTCGCCTCGCTGGACAGCCCGCTCGACTTCCTGCGGCACGACATCCGCTTCCACCGCGCGGTCGCCGCTGCGTCGGGGAACCCGATCCTGGCGTCGCTGGTGGAGATGCTGTCCGAGGTGTTCTACGAGCGCCGCCGCGCGACCGTGGACCGGGCCCGCGACCTGAAGGAGTCGGCCGAGATGCACCGGCGTATTTACATGGCGATCCGGCAGCGCGACGCGGCCGGGGCGGGCGAGGCGATGAACCGCCATCTGCAACTCGCCTACGAGGCCCAGCTCAGCGAGGAGCGCAGCCGAGCCGCTGAGCCGGCCGGCGTCGGCGGCGCACTCCCCTGACCAGGGGGTCCGCCCGCCAGAGCCCGATCAGCGTGGCTCGCCGAGGCGCCGCACTGATGGCAACCCCAGCAAGTCCAGGCACAGCGGCGCGATGTCCACCGACCGCATCTCGACCGGTAACGTCAGCGGCTGGGGGCCGGCGACAATGAACGGGCAAAGCGATTCGAGCGCGTGCAGCCCGCCGTGCGAGCCGCCGCCCAGGTGCGCCTTGCCGCCGGGCACTTCGAACTCGCACCCCGGGCGCGCCGTCAGCCACAGTCGGGCACCCGTCGTCGCATCGAGCGCGCCAGCCAGGCGCTCGAAGGCGTTGGGGTAGTCTTCCCACCGCAGCATGCCGTCCTGGACGGCGACGTCCAGGACATCGAGCGTGCCGCGCCAGCTCCAGGTCGTCCCATACGCGTCGCGGGCAGACGCATCGCCGTTGCCACCACGCCAGAAGTCGAGGCGCCCGTCCGCTGATGCCGCGGCATACATGGTGCTGCCCTGAACGCTACGTCCTGCGCCCCAGGCCGCGAGGTCCACGCGCGGGTCGGCCAGCGCGAGCTCGACGACACGCGCGAGCTCGGCGTCATCCTTCGAGTGGAAGTAGATCTGGGCCGCGCGCATGTTCGGGCAGATCATGATCTGATCGCCGTCGGCCCAGGGCTTCCCGAGTGCGGCCTGCTGGAGCTCCTTGAACGTCACATCGAGGCGGATGGCCGCCTGGTCCGCATCCTCGAGGATCTCGCAGTGTCCGTGATCAGACGTGACGATGACCCAGGTGTCCCGCAGCAACTGATCCATGCCGCCGGCCGCCTCGAACATCGTCCCCAACGCCGCATCGACGCGCTCGATCACGTCGAGGGCCGCATGGGGGCCGACGTCGTGGCTGCGGTAGTCGTTGTCGGCGAAGTAGGCGACGTTGAAATCGGCAAATGCGTCGTCTTCCGCGACCTCTGCCAGCATCTTCCCGGTCGACGCGTCGTCCATGCCGAACCGGTGCAGCACGCCGCCCTTGTCGATCAGCGGCTTTCCCCGCAGCGTGCGCGTCGCGACGAAGTCACCCAGGCACAAGGTCGAGGGCCCGTGGACGGTGGTCGTCAGCGACACGCCGGGGAGCAACGCCAGCAGCTTCGGGATGTGAACCGTGTGCGCGACGTTGCCCTTGAAAATCAGGTAGTTGAGGCACATCGCCTTCTTGCCGGCGTGCTCGACCTGCTCGAACAGCGTCGGCGAGGTCAGCCGCTCGCCATTGAGACCGACCAGGAAATCGCGCAGGAAGGCGCGAAATCCTTCGCGCGCGACGACCCAGAAATCGTCGCCGAAGTAGGCCACGTCCTCGTGCGCCTCGTCGTACCAGGCGGCGCCGACGATGCCACTCCTCGCCGGGTACTCGCCGGTGATGATGGTGGTGGTCGCCGCCGGCGTGATCGACGGGAACATGGTGACCGACTCTTGCATCTGCCCGGCCTCGGCGAGTCGCTGCAAGTGGGGCAATCGGCCGGTTTGAATGGCCGGTACCACCACTCGCGGGGTCGCGGCGTCGACGACGATCAACAGGACCTTCACGCCCCGGAGGATATCGTATCGGCCCTCAGCTGTCGGCCAGCCCCGCCCAGGCGGCGGGGTCCTGCAGCCGCAGCGTCGCAAAGTAGATCGCCACGTCTTCGGGCGGGAACTGCTCGCGCAGTGTCTGCACCGCCGTCGGCAGTCTCTCCGGATCGGGAGTCGGCTGCGCGTCGTCGGCGATCAGGCCGTCCTCGTGGGCGATGCCGAGGCCGTCGAGAAAGGCGCCCATCATCTGTCGTTGGTGGGTCAGGTGATAGGTGATCAGCAGGCGGCCGGCGACTGCGTCGGACACCGAGGCCAGGCCGGCGGTGTACTTCGCCTTCTTCTCGAGCGGCAGCGCCAGCACGGACTTGACACGGAAGTTGAGGCGGCGCGACAACAGCCCGACCACTTCGGCATGCTCGGCGCCCGTTTCACCCTCGTTCCAGAACGCCTCGGCCGCCCGCAGGCGTTGCGGTTCGGTCATCTGCTTCCACAATTGCGAGGCGCGCGTGATCGGTTCGACGTCGGACATGGCTGGGACTCGGGTCAGGCTACTGGCTTCGGGGGACAGCTGCAGCCTGTAGCCTGCAGCCTGAGGATCGGCGCGGGCGATAGTCTACCGCGCCGCGTCCGCGCGGCTCTCGAGATCGAGCCAGCGCTGCATCACGCGGTCCAGGTCGACCTCGGTGGCCTCGAGCGACGCCACGCTGTCGGCCATCGCCGATGCCCCGCGCTGGTGAAAGTCGCTGGCGTTGATGCCCTGCTCGAGCGCATCCTTGCGCGCTTCGAGCGCCTGGATCTGCGCCGGCAGCGTTGAGAGTTCCTGCTTCTCCTTGTACGTCAGCTTGACCCTGGCCGCCGGGGGCGTGGCCGCCGCCGGGGCGGACTGCGTGGTGCGCCGGTCGGCGCTCGCCGTGGACGCGACCCTGGGCTGGCCGCGCTGCCTGACCCAGTCGCTGTAGCCGCCGACATACTCCCGCACCGTGCCCTGGCCTTCGAAGGCAATCGTGCTGGTCACGACCCGATCGAGGAAGGCGCGGTCGTGGCTCACCACCAGCAACGTGCCATCGAAGCCGAGCAGCAGGTCCTCCAGCACGTCGAGGGTCTCGAGATCGAGGTCGTTGGTCGGCTCGTCGAGAACCAGCACGTTGGCCGGCCGCACCAGCAGGCGCGCCAGCAGCAGGCGGTTGCGCTCGCCACCGGAGAGGGCCCGCACAGGCGACTGGAAGCGCTCCGGCGTGAACAAGAAATCCTTGAGGTAGCCGGCGACGTGGCGGCTGCCCCCGCCCACGGTCACCATCTGCCGGCCGTCGGCAACCGTGTCCAGCACCGTCGTGTCGGGATCGAGTTGCTCACGTTCCTGGTCGAAGTAGGCAATCGCCAGGTGAGTGCCGCGTTCCACCTCACCGCGCTGCACCGGCAGGGTGCCGAGTAACAGCCGCAGCAACGTCGTCTTGCCGGAGCCATTCGGGCCGAGGACGCCGATGCGGTCGCCACGCATGATCCGGCCGCTGAAGTCGTCAATCACCACGCGGTCGCCGAACTGCTGATGGAGATGCTTGGCCTCGAGCACGATCGCCCCCGAGCGCAGGCCCTCGTCGACGCTCAGGGCCACGGTACCCAGCTTCTCGCGACGGTTGGCGCGCTCGCGTCGCATCGCTTCAAGCGCCTTGACCCGGCCCTCGTCACGGGTCCGCCGGGCCTTGACGCCCTGACGAATCCAGATTTCCTCGCGTGCCAGCAGCTTGTCGAACTTCGCCTCGGACTGGACTTCGGCGTCCTGCTCGGCTTCTTTCTGCGTCAGGTAGGCGTCGTAGTTGCCCGGATAGCTGCGCAGCCGGCCGCGATCGAGTTCGACGATGCGGGTGGCCAGCGACTGCAGCAGCGCGCGGTCGTGCGTCACGAACAGCAGGGCACCCTGGAACTCGCGCAGGAAGGTCTCGAGCCACTCGATCGCATCGATGTCGAGGTGGTTGGTCGGCTCGTCGAGCAACAACACGTTGGGCTGATGGACCAACGCCTGCCCGAGCAGCACGCGCCGCCGCTGTCCGCCCGACAGCGAGTCGACTTTCGCGTCAGCGGGCAGCCCGAGCGTGGCGATCACGTCCTCGACGCGCTGCTCGAGCCGCCAGCCGTCCTGGCGGTCGAGTGCCTCCTGCAGCTCGCCAAGGCGTTGCACCAGGGCCGGCGAGTCGTCCTCGGCCATCGCGTGGGCGGTGTCGTGATAGGCAGTGGCCAGCGCGCCGAGGGCACCGAGACCTTCGGCCACCACGGCGAACACCGTCCGCGCGCCGCCGGGCGGCACGTCCTGTTCGAGCATCGCAACCCGCAGGCCCGGCTGACGCCAGACGCGTCCGCTGTCGACAGCCAGGTCGCCAGAGATCAGCCGCAGCAACGTCGACTTGCCGGCGCCGTTCCGTCCGATCAGGCAGACTCGCTCGCCCTGCTCGAGGCGCAACGTGGCGCCGTCGAGGAGCGGCCTGTGGCCAAAGGCCACCGAGACGGAATCGAGTTCGATCAGAGCCATGGCCTGGGGGC
>JACDAO010000249.1 GCA_013695405.1 Acidobacteriota bacterium
GCGGCAATCTGTCGCATGTGGTGACGGGTGTGCACCCAGTGGAAGCGGCACCACTGCGGCACCGTGAAGCCGCCCAGCCGGGGGTGATTGGCAACCCGCGTCCGCGGGCCGAAGCGAACCAGGCAGCGTTCCGCGGCCGAATCGAGATCGTGCAGGCCCGCTCGCACGAAGGCCTGTGCCTCGTCGCCGGGCAGACCCTGGGGGAGGGTCACCGCCGGGGCGCGCACGCCTGATGGCAGATAGCCCAGCGTCACCACCATGACGACCCACGCACGCTGGCTGATCGAGGGCGCGGTGCCACGGGGTACGCCGTCGGCCGCGCACTTCTCCAGGATGTCGGCAGTCGCGGCGTAGGCCCGTCCGAGATGCTCGACGACCTCGGCGCCCGACCACTGGCCTGGGGCACGGGCGGGCAGATCGAGCCCGGGCAGCGACTGCTGATCCAGCAGCAGCAGTGCCCGGGCGAGGTCTGGACTGGTCACGAAACGCTCGCCAGACGCGCGCCGTATTCCTCGAGCAGGTCGCGCACGTCTTCCTGGCAGCCCAGTCCCCGGTCGTGGCGATACGGCTCGAGATGGAACGCGACCTTGGGGTCGTCGTGGCGCATCACGTCCATGATCCGCGGCACCGCCAGGTCGGTGTCGTGCCGTCGCGCGCCGAGCCAGCGGGCGTCCGTGGCATTGCCGTGGCGGCAGCGCTCATGGTCGCGAGAAACGTGCGTCTTGTCTGTGCCATCGGCGTATCAGGGTCGCCCGATCAGCATAGAGCACCCCGAGTCCGTTCCACATGCCCGTCCTGGACGGCTGGCAGGGGACGCGGGCCTCGCGAGCCCAGGAGTCCGGCGCGCGGCGCCACGCCACGGCGTGAGACCGCTATACTCGGTCGGTCGTCACGGCGCCTCGAGCCGTGCCGGTCCCGATGCCTGCCCCCCTGCACGTCGCCTTCCTCGGCTGCGGCTTCATCACCCGCGTGCACAGCGATCACCTGCGAAGGCTCGGCGACGCAGTGACCTGCAGTTACGCGAGCCGAGATTCGGCGCGTGCCGAGGCGTATCGGCGTCGCTTCGGTGGGGTCGCCAGTTACGGCGACTACCGCCGCGCCATCGACGATCCACGCGTCGACGCCGTCGTCGTCGCAGTGCCGCCGCGCCTGCACCTCACGCTGTCGCTGCAGGCGCTCGCTGCTGGCCGGCACGTGCTCGTGGAGAAGCCGGCCTATCTGACGATGGCCGATTATCTGACGGTCCTGGAGGCACGCGATCGTGCCGGGCGGGTGGTGCTGGTCGGCGAAAATGATCATTACAAGCCACTGGCCGTGACGCTGCGGCGTCTACTGGCCGAGGAGGTCATCGGCGATCTGGTGTTCGCGCAGTTCACGACCGTGGCCCGCCGCCTCAAGCGCGGCGACGACTGGCGCAACGACGAGCATCTGGCCGGCGGCGATGCGTTTTTCGAGGAGGGGATCCACTGGCTGCACCTGGCCGGCAGTCTCGGCCCGACGATCAGCCGAGCCCACGGCTACCGCCCGACCGTGGATCGCACCGGCGCCGATCGGCGAGCCAAGAGCCTGATGGTCGCCCTGCAGTACGACAACGAGGCGGTCGGCGCGCTCTTTTACTCGCGCGAGATTCCGTCGTTGCTCGGCGGGCTCCGGCTCTCCAACCTGTCCGGCCGCGACGGCATCATCACCTTCGAGTCCAACGGCGCATTCGTCCTCGCGCGCGGGCGCGGCTGGCCGCGCCTGTTGATGCCCGGCGTGCGCGACATCAGGGGGTACCAGGCGATGTACCGGGATTTCGTGGCGGCGATCCGGACCGGGTCGTCACCGGCGATGCGGCTCGAACGGGCGATCGAGGACCAGCGCCTGATGGATCAGATCCACGCCAGCCTGGCGCCGGCCGCGCGGCCCGCCGCCGTGCGTTAGGCGGCGCGCCTTCTCCATGCGCACCTACCAGTTCGACGTGGTCATCATCGGCTCTGGAGCCGGCGGCGGCACCCTGGCCTACGCCCTGGCGCCAACCGGCCGCCGCCTCCTGGTGATCGAGCGTGGCCAGGCGGTCCCGTCCGAGCCCGAGAACTGGAGCCCGGAGGCGGTCTGGAGGGACCTCCGCTACCGCGCCACCGACCGCTGGCGCGACGATCGCGGTGACGAGTTCGTGCCGTACACGCACTACGGCATCGGCGGCAACACGCGGTACTGGGGCAGTGTCTTGTACCGTCTGCGGCGCGAGGACTTCGGCACGCTGGCGCACGTCGACGGCGTCTCGCCGGCATGGCCGATCGGCTACGACGACCTGGCGCCGTACTACGAACGGGCCGAGCGCCTGTACCAGGTGCACGGCGCGGTCGGCGACGACCCCACCGAGCCGCCGCGCGAGGCATATCCGCACCCGCCAATACCGCACACCACCGACATGACGCGGATCATCGACGAGCTGCGGCGACTCGGCCTGCACCCCTCGCCGTTGCCGCTCGGGTTGATCGATCCTGGCACGCCGGGGGGCTGCCAGCTGTGCAACACCTGCAATTCGTTCCCGTGCCGCATCGACCGCAAGAGTGACGCAGACGTCTGCTGCGTGCGGCCGGCGCTGCAGCACGAGACCGTGACGCTGTGGACCGGCGCCCTGGCGCACCGCCTGCACACCTCGCCGGATGGCACGCGCGTCGAGGCGGTCGAAGTCGAGCGCGCGGGCGAACGGCTGCGGATCGAGGCGCCGCTGATCGTCGTCGCCTGCGGCGCGGTGAATTCCGCGGCGTTGCTGTTGCGGTCGGCGAGCCCGCATCATCGGCACGGCCTGGGCAATTCGTCGGGCCTGGTCGGCCGTCGCTACATGGCCCACCTCGCCACGATGATGCAGGGCTTCCATCCGCTCCGGAAGAATTCGTCGGTGTTCCAAAAGACGGTGGCGATCAACGACTACTACCTGCGCGGCCCCCACTCGCCGTTCCCGCTCGGGCAGATCCAGGCCCAGGGCCGCACCCACGGGGTGATGGCGCAGGTCGTCGGGCAGACCATGGTGCCGGGCATTCCGCGCTGGGCGTACGAGGCCTGGGTCGCGCGCGGAGTCGACTGGCTGGCCATGTCCGAGGACCTGCCACACGTCGACAACCGGGTGACGATCGACGACGACGGCCGGATCCGGTTGTCGTACCGGCCCAACAACGTCGCGGCGCACGACCGACTGGTGGGCGAGGCGCGGCGGTTGCTGCGCCGTCTCGGCTTCTGGGTCGTGGTCGCGCATTCGCATCGCAACAAGAACACCACCCACCAGTGCGGCACGCTGGTGTTCGGACACGACCCGGCCACGTCAGTGCTCGATCCGTTCTGCCGGTCGCACGATGTGCCCAACCTGTTCGTGGTCGATGCGTCGTTCTTCCCATCGTCGGCGGCCGTCAACCCGGGGTTGACGATCATCGCGCAGGCGCTGCGGGTGGCCGACCACCTCACGAGTGCCGGCGTCGGCACAGCGGCCGCCGGAGTGACGGCGACGACGGTTCCCCAGGGGACGTTGAGATGAAAGTGCAGTCCTTCAGCCACGTCGGGATCACCGTCTCCGACTTCGATCGCTTCGTGCAGTTCTACTGGCGGGTGTTCGGCTGTCCGCTGGTCGGGGTCGCCGACACGCCGCCCGCACGCGTCAGCAGCTTTTTTCACGTCGACGGCGACACGCCGCGCTGCCGGATCGGCTGGATTCGTGTGCCGGGGGGCGCCATCCTCGAGATCTTCGAGTTCCAGCCGCAACTGGCGACCGCGTCGATTCCCTGGAACCGGGTCGGCCTGACCCACTTCAGCTTCAACGTCCGCAACGTGCATCGCTGGCACGCCTGGCTGACGCAGCAGGGGGTCGAGATCGTCAGCCAGCCGGAGCAGTCGCCGCGCGGACACTGGTTCTTCTTCGTGCGCGACGTCGACGGCAACCTGATCGAGCTGATCGACCTGCGCCACATGTACTACGTGCTGGGTTGGCTGGGAGCGCTCGGCGGCTGGGTGTTCAGGCGGGGGATGTACAAGCAGCATTACGGGGCCCAGGCGCGGCCC
>JACDAO010000589.1 GCA_013695405.1 Acidobacteriota bacterium
GGCGATCACGACGCCGACGATCAGCAGACCGGCGATCGCTGCGGCAGGCAACACGCGTGAGCGGGCGCCGCGCCGACGCCCCAGCCAGCGCTGCACCGCCCACAGCGTGCCGTCGACGGCCAGCGCCAGCACGGCGGCGGGAATCGCGCCGGCCAGGATGACGGTGGCGTCGACCATCGACAGCCCGCGGTAGATGTACTCGCCGAGCCCGCCAGCGCCGACCGCCGCGGCGATTGTCGCCGATCCGACCGCGACCACCGCAGCGATGCGAACACCGGTGACGATGGCCGGCAAGGCCAGCGGCAGCTCGACCTGCCAGAGCAGCTGTCGGGGCGTCATCCCGAGCGCCACGCCCGCGTCGCGCACGGCGTGATCGATGCCGGTCAGGCCGGTGATGGTGGTGCGCAGGATTGGCAGCAGGCCGTACAGGGTCAGCACGACGATCGCGGTCCTGGTGCCGACGCCACCCAGCAACGGCAGCGGCAGCAGGAAGCCGAACATCGCCAGGCTCGGAATGGTCTGCACCACGTTGGCCACGCCCACCAGCGGCGCGCTGAGTCGCGGCCGATGCGCCGCGACGATGCCGAGCGGGATTCCAATCAGCGCGGCGACCAGCGTCGAGATGCCCACCAGCACCAGGTGCTGGCCGAGCAACACGGTCAGCTCGGCACGATGCGAGACCCAGAAGTCGATCAGGGTCATGCGGCAGGCGCCGGCGGAGTGGCGTCCGGCGGCGCGGCGGCGGCAGCGGCGGCGGCAACGGGCCGATGCCCGCGCAAGAGGCGCAGCACGGGATCGTCGCTGCCGGCGAAGTCGGCCGGGCGCACGCTGGTCTGCAGGCGCCCCTGGTCGAGCACGCAGATCCGGTCGCTCAAGAGCAACGCTTCGTCGACGTCGTGGGTGACCAGCAAGATGGTCTTGTGCAGGCGCTGCTGGATGCGCCGGCACTCGTCCTGCAACTCGGCGCGGGTGATCGGATCGAGCGCGCCGAACGGCTCGTCCATCAGCAGGATCGGCGGATCGGCGGCCAGGGCGCGGGCCACGCCGACACGCTGCCGCTGACCGCCGGAGAGTTCATCGGGCCACCGCGTGCCGTAGGTCGCCGGCGGCAGGCCGACCAGGTCGAGCAGTTCGCTGACCCGGGCCGCGATCCTCTCGGTGGCCCAGCCCTCGAGTCGAGGAACGGTGGCGACGTTGTCGGCCACGCTCAGGTGCGGGAAGAGCCCGCCCTCCTGCAGCACGTAGCCGATACGCCGGCGCAGGGCGATCGGCGGCCACTCCCGGGTGTCGCGGCCGTCGACGCGGACCGCGCCACTGGCTGGCAGCAGCATCCGGTTGACGAGCCGCAGCAGCGTCGACTTGCCGCTGCCGCTGCGACCGAGCAGCGCCACCACCTCGCCCGCCTCCACGGACAGCGAGAATCCGTCGAGCACGCGGGTGCCGTTCGGGTGGGTGAAGGCGACGTCGGTGAACTCGACGGCAGGCATCGGCAGGAACGGCGCGGCCGGCCCGGGCGGGCGGGCCGACGGGCCGCTGCGACTACGACTGGCGGGCGATCTCGCCAGCGTGCGCGTGAATCGTACGGACCGCATCGACGATGTCGTCCATGTCCTGGCGGGGACCGATCAGCATCGTCTGGTACAACCACACCGCTTCGGCGCACAGCCGGTCGTTCTGCGGACAGCGGTTGCGCTCGGTGAGCCGCTGCAGCTCGGCGGCGCCGTAGATTCGCTGATAGCCACGGCCCTTCAGCGTGTTGGTCAGGAACGGCTCCTTGTCGAGCGGCGAGTACCCGGTGCCCGAGGTGATGCCTTCGGCGCCGAGCGCCTTGACGAACGCAGCGCGCGACAGGTCGGCGAACGCTTTCGGGTCGTAGCGGAACATGTACAGATGATAGGCGTTGCGAGTCGTGCCCGGGTACATCGCCGCCGGCGTGATCCCGGGAATCTGCGACAGCTGCGACGTCAGGTAGGCGGCGTTGCTCTCGCGCTGACGCGCCTGTGCCTCGAGGCGTGTCATCTGGGCCATCAGCAATGCGGCCTGGAACTCGGTCAGTCGGAGGTTCAGCCCGGCGGCCCCGTAGGCGAAGTCGCCACCGGCATGGCCTCGACTGTTGTTGTGGAAGGCGTAGGCCCTGTTGGCCAGCGCGCGATCGCTGGTGATGACCGCGCCACCCTCGCCGCTGTTCAGGTTCTTGCTGGCCTGGAAGGAAAAGCAGCCGGCCTTGCCGATTGAGCCGACGTGCCGGCCCTTCCACTGGGCCAGGTGCGACTGGCACGCGTCCTCGACGACCGGGATGTCGCGGGCCACCGCGGCCGCCATGATCGTGTCCATGTCGGCGACCGAGCCACCCAGGTGCACGGGCATGATCACGCGCGTGCGATCGGTGATGGCCGCTGCGACCTTGCGCGCGTCGATCTGGAAGGTCTCGAGGTCGGAGTCGACGAACACCGGCAGCGCGTGCAGCATCAGCACGACGTTGACCGTGGCCACGAACGTGTACGGCGGCACGATTACTTCGTCGCCGGGGCCCACGCCCAGCGCGCTGAGCGTGGTGAGCAGCGCACTGGTGCCGTTGGCGGTAGCCAGGCAGTTGGCCGCGCCCGTGGCGGTGGCGTACTGCCGCTCGAACGCCGTGACCTGATCACCGACGCCGCGACCCCACTTGCCGCTCCTGAGCACGCTGGTCAGCGCCTGTTCCTCGCGGCTGTCCTGGACCGGCCAACTCGGGAACGCCGTCGTGCGGACCGGCGCGCCGCCGAGCATCGCCGGTTTTCTCGACCCGGCGGCGACGGCGGCCCGCTGCGGCGACGCCGGTGCTTGAGCGGCGGACACCGCCGTGCGCGTGCTCAACAGCGACGCCCCGCCCGCGGCGACCCTGCCGATGAAGCGGCGCCGCGATCGATTGATGGTCATCGTGTGCTCCTGATCAGGCGGTTGGCCGCCGTGATGATCCGCTCTTCCACGGTGGCGTCGAAGGGCCCGGGCCGACCGTAGTACAACATCGCCCCGCCCCCCTCGTAGCCACCCTCGTCGAGCACCCGCCGCGACGGCACGTACCCGAACACGTCGTTGGCGTACCCGACCGCCCAGACCCGCTCGTCGGGATGCTCGCGCGCCAGCCGGTGCGCGTAATCGACGACTACCTCGCCGCCCAGCGCCACCAGCACCGTCGCCGTGCCGAAGCGCCACACCTGGACGGGCATCGGCTGCGTCTTCGGCAGCGTGCCGCGCGCCTGCAAGGCGGCAATCAGCCGCGCATGGCGGGCGACGTACGGGTCCTCGAGGCCGAACCGCTGGCGCCACTGCTCCGGCGTCAGGACGCCGGCAAACGGCAGGTCGACCTGCTCGATGGCCGCGTGCAGCGGGCCGTCGATCGGCGACATCGCACCCAGTCGATCCGACACCGCCGCCGCCAATGCCTCGCCGTGTGCGGTGACCAGCGCCCGGGTGCCGCGCGGCATCGGGTTGGCGTCAGCGCCGCAGCCGCTCATGAACAACGCGGTCAGTCCGGGGTGGCGCGACTCGAGCGTGGCCTGGGCGACGCCGGCGTAGTCGCCGTGCCACTCGACGTTGTCCCCCTGCAGCGTGGTGTTGTGGCAGGCGTAGCTGAAGAGCACAGCGCGGGCCTTGCCGTCGACGTCGACGCGCAGCATCGGCACGCGTTGATCGACCGGGCCATCGGGCGAGTACTGGACGCGGCGGTTGGCCGCGAATCCGGCGGTGGCCTCGCCGAGATGCAGCGTCGCGGGCACGCGTGCCTGCAGGGCCTCGCCGACCACGCGCACGACCTGCCCGCCAAGCGCCTGGGTGTAGGCGTCAATGGCCTGCTGCTGCGCGTCCGTCAGGTCGTACGCCACCGACAGCTGCGCGTCCACGACCGGACCGCTGTGGGTATGACTGGCGGCCAGCAGCAGCCGCTGCCGCGGCAGCCGATGCTGACGGGCGACCTCGGCGCCGATGTGTGCCGACATCGCGGTCGAGACGCCGAGCAGGTCGAGCGCCACGACCACCACCGGCTCCCGGCGGCCGTCATCGATGGCCAGCGCCTTGGCGTGCAGCGGCAGCGCCGTCCCTTGCGCCGGGCGCGTGCGCGCCGCGTAGCCGGCCATCCACAACGACTCCCGCGGCGTGATGTCGGTGACCGCCACGCCGGCGCGCCAGCGGGTCGGCGCGCTCTGTGCTTGCCAGGGCACGCCAAGCAGAGCCGGCGAGGACAGGAGGAGCTCGCGTCGCGTCATGGTGGCGGTGGCACGCCGATCTTATGACAAACTGACACCCATCGCCGGGCGCACGTGCCTGCCGGTGCCGATTTCACGCGGGCGCGGGCACACGGCGGCCGGCCCCGCAGCAGGCACCGCAGATCCGAGAGGGACCCCGATGATCCCCACAGAACCGATTGGCAGCCTCCCGCGACCGCCGGCGTTGCTCGACGCCATCGAACGCCA
>JACDAO010000595.1 GCA_013695405.1 Acidobacteriota bacterium
GCCGCGGTGACCTGGCCAGGCGACGCGGTGTTGGCCCGGTCACCGCTGGCCGCATCGTCGCGGCCGTCGAGTTGGGCCGGCGGACGTTGTCGCGGGCGATGCCGCCCCGCACGCAGGTCAGCTCGGCTCGCGACGCGGCGCGCTACCTGTTGCCGCGCTTCGGCGCGGCCGACGTCGAGCAGGCCGGAGTGCTGTTGATGGACACGCGGCATCGCGTGATGCAGGCCAAGGTGCTGACCCGCGGCACGCTCGATGCCAGTCCGGTCCACCCGCGCGAGGTGTTCCGGGAGGCCGCGCTGGCCGGCGCGGCGGCGCTGGTGTTGTTCCACAATCATCCCTCGGGCGATCCGTCGCCGAGCCCCGAGGACGTGGCGTTGACCTGGCGGATGGTGGCTGCGGGCGAGTTGATGGGGATTGAAGTCGTCGATCACCTGATCCTCAGCGACACCAGCTATTGCAGCCTGCGCGAACTGGGCCGCCTGACCAGCAGCTGACATCGAGAATCATGCCGCGCTTCTACCTGACCACCGCCATCGACTACGTCAACAGCCGGCCCCATCTCGGCACCGCGTACGAGAAGATCACCGCCGATGTGATCGCGCGTTACCAGCGCCTGAGCGGCGTCGACACCCACTTCGTGATGGGCAACGACGAGCACTCGCAGAACGTGTTCCGGCGCGCCCGCGAGCTCGGGCTCGAGCCGCTGGCGTACTGCGACCGGATGGAGCAGGAGTTCCGTGACGTCTGGGGCGCGCTCGACCTGTCGTTCGACGACTTCATTCGTACCACCCAGCCACGTCATCGCGCCGCGGTCCAAGTCATGGTCAGCCGGATTGCCGCGGCCGGCGATCTGTACCAGGCCGACTACGAAGGCTGGTACTGCGTCGGCTGTGAAGCCTTCAAGCAGGAGAAGGACCTGGTCGACGGGCTGTGCGCGATCCATCGCACCAGGCCCGACTGGATCACCGAACGCAACCACTTCTTCCGGCTGTCGGCCTACCGTGAGCGATTGCTGACGCATTTCGCCGACCATCCGGAGTTCCTGCAGCCCGAGGTGCGGCGCAACGAGATCCTGCGCCTGCTCGAGAGCGGGCTCGAGGACATCTCGATCAGCCGGGCCGGGCAATCGTGGGGCATCCCGTTGCCGACCGATCCCGGTAGCGTGGTCTACGTCTGGTTCGACGCGCTGATCAACTACGCCTCGGCGGTCGGGCTGGGCACCGACGCGGCGCAGTTCGAGAACTGGTGGCCGGCCGACCTGCACGTGGTCGGCAAGGACATCACCCGGTTCCACAGCGTGATCTGGCCGGCTATGCTGATGAGTGCCGGCCTGCCGTTGCCGCGGCAGGTGTTCGGCCACGGCTGGGTCCACCTGCGCGGCGAGAAGATGAGCAAGTCGCTCGGCACGGTGGTCGATCCGCTGGACGCGGCCCAGCGGTTCGGAACCGATGCGCTCCGGCTGTACCTGACCAAGGAAATCCCGTACGGCGCCGACGGCGACTTCAGCGACGAGCGCTTCGAGGAACGCTACAACAGCGATCTCGCGAACAATCTCGGCAACCTGGTCAACCGGGTGACGGCGATGGGCGTGCGCTATCGACATGGCCGGCTGGCGCCGGGCGGCTCGCCGTCGCGGCTGCAGACGCTGGCCGAGACCACGCTGCGCGACTACCGTGCGGCGATGACCTCGCTGGGGTTGCATCAGGGCGTCGCGTCGGTGTTCCGTTTGCTCGACGCCACCAACGAGTACCTGGCCGAGCGCGCCCCGTGGACGATGGCCAAGGACCCGGCCCAGGCGGCGGCCCTCGACGAGGTGCTGTTCACGTCGGCGGAGAGCCTGCGCCTGTGCACCGTGCTGCTCGCCCCGGTGATGCCCCGTGCGGCGCAGGCGATCCTGGCGCGCCTCGGCGACCGGACGCCGTTGGCCGACCGGCGGCTGGCCACCGAGGGTCTGTGGCGGACCGATGGCGCGCGGGTCGTCGAGAGCGGCGATGCGATATGGCCGCGCGCGAATTCACGGCCCGCCGGCACCAGC
>JACDAO010000605.1 GCA_013695405.1 Acidobacteriota bacterium
CCTGGTGCATTTCCTGCGCGAACAACTGCTCCTGACGGGAGCGCACGTTGGCTGCGACACCAGCCAGTGTGGTGCCTGCACGGTCCTGGTCGACGGCCGCAGCGTCAAGTCGTGCACCGTGTTCGCGGTGCAGGCGGATGGCTCGGACGTCACCACGATCGAGGGCCTGGCGAAGGACGGCCAGCTGCACCCCCTGCAGCAAGGATTCTGGCAGGAGCATGGGCTCCAGTGCGGCTATTGCACGCCGGGCATGATCATGTCGGCCGTCGACCTCCTGAACCAGACGCCGAACCCGACCGAGCAGCAGATTCGCGAAGGGATCTCCGGCAACTACTGCCGCTGCACCGGCTATCAGCACATCGTCAACGCCATCCAATCGGCCTCCGGGGCGAGGAAGTAGCCATGGCGAGCCCCCCGGTCCTGCCCAAGCTCGTTGGCGAGCGTGTCAAGCGTCGCGAGGATCCGCGCCTGATCCAGGGGCGCGCCACCTACGTGGACGACCTCAAGATCGCCGGCATGCAGCACCTGGCGTTCAAGCGCAGCGACGTCGCGCACGGCCGCATCCGATCGATCGATGTCAGCGCCGCCGAAGCGATGAACGGCGTCGAGGCCGTGCTCACCGGCGCGCAGATCGCCGAGATGCTCGCGCCGATGCCGATCGGCACGCCGTTCCCCTCGCCGCCCCATCGAGCCGTGGCAATGGACGTCGTCCGCTATGCGGGCGAGCCGGTGGCGGTGGTGGTGGCCAGCAACCGCTACACCGCGCGCGACGCAGCGGATGCCATCGTGGTGGACATCGACCCGCTGCCGGTCGTGGTCGATCCCGAGGCGGCGATGACGGGTCAGCCCACCGTCATCCATCCGGACTTCCCGAACAACCTCGCGGTCGCGCTGGTGCCGAGCGGCACCGGGGTCACGCCCGACGGGAAAGTGGACGACACGGCCATCGACAAGGCGTTTGCCGACGCCGAGGTCGTCATCTCGCAGCGGATGATGAACCAGCGGCTGGTGCCCAACGCCATCGAGCCGCGTGGGGTCGTGGCGCACTACGAGCCGGGCAAGGGGTCGATGACGATCTGGTCGTCGACGCAGAACCCGCACATCCTGCGCACGATGATCGCGGCGATGACCGGCCTGGGCCAGGACCAGGTCCGCGCCATCGCACCGGAGGTCGGTGGCGGGTTCGGCGCGAAGATCAACATCTACGGCGAGGAGTACGTGGCGGCCGCCATCTCGAAGCGGCTGGGGATCCCGGTCAAGTGGGTGGAGGATCGATCGGAAGCGTTCGTGGCGACCACCCACGGGCGCGACATCATCGGCTACGTGGACATCGCCGCGATGCGCACCGGCAAGGTGCTCGGCCTGAAGCTCCGGCTCATCGCCGACATCGGCGCGTACAACATGCTGCTGACCGCAGCGATCCCGACGCTCACGATGCTGATGGCCAACGGCACCTACGCCATCCCCGCGATCCGCACGACGCTCACCGAGGTCTTCACGAACAAGACACCGACCGACGCCTACCGCGGCGCCGGCCGTCCGGAGGCGACTTATTTCCTGGAGCGCGCGATGGACATGCTCGCGCGCGAGCTGCAGATGGATCCGGGAGAGCTGCGGCGGAGGAACTTCATCGCGCCGGACGCGTTCCCGTACGCAACGCAGATGGGCGCCGTGTACGACTCGGGCGACTACGGCAAGGCGCTCGATCTGGCACTCGAGGCGTCCGGCTGGAAGGACCTCGTCGTCGAGCGTGATGCCGCGCGGAAGGATGGACGGCTGGTCGGTCTCGGTCTGGCGATGTACGTCGAGGTGTGCGGCCTCGGCCCCAGTTCCTCGCTGCCCACCGGCGGCTGGGAGCATTCGCAGGTGACCATCGAGCGCGACGGCCGCATCAGCGCCACGACGGGCGCATCACCGCACGGGCAGGGCAACGAGACGACCTTCGCGCAGATGCTCGCCGATCAGTTCAGCGTGCCGATCGAGCACATCACCATCCATCACGGCGACACCGGCGTGGTCAAGCAGGGCATCGGGACGTTCGGCAGCCGCTCGCAGGCCGTGGGCGGCACCGCCCTGCACCTGGCCGGCGGCAAGGTCAAGGCGAAGATGGCCAGGTTTGCGGCCGCGCTGCTCGAAGCCCACGAAGACGACATCGTCTTCGAGAACGGGCGGATCGGCGTCAAGGGATCGCCGGCCTCTGCCAGGACGTTCGCGGAGGTCGCCGGTTACGCGTACGTGCCGGTGCCGCTGCCCCCGGGCCTGGAGCCCGGGTTGAGTGAAGGGGCGTTCTTCGAACCCGCCAACAACACCTATCCGTTCGGCTGCCACATCTCGATGCTCGAGATCGACCGGGAGACCGGCGAGCCCAAACTGCTGAAGCTGGTGGCCGTCGACGACGCCGGGCACCTCATCAACCCTCTCATCGTCGAGGGACAGATCCACGGCGGACTGGCGCAGGGCATCGGGCAGGCGATGGTCGAGGAAGCCGTCTACAACGACGACGGGCAGTTGCTGACCGGGTCGTTCATGGACTACGCGCTGCCGCGCGCCACCGACTTTCCGCGTTTCGAACTCCACGCCACGGTCACGCCGACGCCGGTCAATCCCCTCGGCGCCAAGGGAGTCGGGGAGGCCGGCACCCTCGGCTCGACACCGAGCATCGTGAATGCGGCAGTCGACGCATTGTCGCAGTTCGGCGTGACGCACATCGACATGATGCTGCGGCCCGAGAAACTGTGGCGCATCATTCAGGGAGGCCAGGCGTGATCCCGACGACATTCGAGTACGCGCGAGCCACCTCGCTCGGCGATGCGCTGCAGAAACTGAAGGCGGCCGGCGAGGGCGGCAGGTTGATCGCCGGCGGTCACAGCCTCGTGCCCCTGATGAAGCTGCGCCTGAGCGAGCCGCAGGTGCTGATCGACATCAGCCGGATCCCGGGCCTCAGCGGCATCGACGAGCACGACGGCAGGATCATCATCGGCGCCGCCACCGTGCATCACGACGTCGCATCATCTGCCGTGCTCCAGGCGAGGTGTCCGGCGGTGGCCGAGGCTGCCGCCAGCATCGGCGACCCGCAGGTCCGCAACCGCGGCACGATCGGTGGCAGCGTCGCGCATGCCGATCCGTCGGCAGACATGCCGGCCGTGTTGCTGGCGCTGGATGCGGAGATCCACATCGAGGGACCAGACGGCGGGCGCGTGGTGACGGCCTCGGACTTCTTCCTGGATCTCTTCACGGTGGACATGCGCGCCGACGAGATCATCGCGAGCGTGCAGTTCACGCCGGTGCGATCCGCGGCATATGCCAAGCTGTACCAGCGCGCCTCGCACTACGCCATCGTCGGTGTCGCGGCGTCGCTCGACGTGAGCGGCGGCGCCATCGCGTCGGCTCGCATCGGCGTGACCGGCGCCACATCACACGCACGTCGCTTGATCAACGTCGAACGGGCACTGGCAGGCCAGCCGCTGTCGACCGCGACCATCGAGAGCGCCGCGCAATTGGCGGGGCTGGAACTGGACGAGGTGAACGCGGACATCCACGCCAGCGCCGAGTACCGGCGCGCGATGGTCCAGGTGTTCACGCGTCGTGCGTTGTCTGCGGCGATGGCCCGCTCGTAGGCGCGAGCGATTTCCCCAACGAGGCGAAGAAGCGGTCCATCATCAGCTTCGACACGCCGCCGATCAGGCGCTGCCCCAGGCGCGCAATCGGGCCTCCGGTCTGAACGGTTCCGGCCACGTCCACGATCGTCGTCGCGCCATCGGGGCGCAGCGTGATGGCCGCGCTGCCCTTCACGAAACCCGGCCGCCCCTTGCCCTCGGCGGTCAGGCGGTACGACGTGTGCGGGACCAGATCGGACAGCGTGACGACGCCGTCGTACGTGCCGGTGATCGCCGCCAGCGCGATGGTGAGCGTCGCCTTGTAGGTGTGCTCGCCGGCGGGTTCGAAGGTGTCGCAGCCCGGGATGCAGGAGGAGATGACTGCCGGGTCCATCAGCAGCGCCCACACCCGCTCGGGTGGGGCGTCAAACGTGTACGAACCGGCGATGTCCATGGCTATGGGTGCGTGCAGGCAGCGTATTCAAGTGTAGCGCCAGCTCCGCGAGATTGCTCAGCGTGCGCGCCGGCAGGAAGTCGTCCACGAAGGGCAGGGCCGCCTGCAGTCCCCGCGTCAGCGGAGCGTAGTCGAGGCTGCCGATCAGGGGGTTGAGCCAGATCAGGCGATGGCAGCTCCGCTGCAGCCGCTTGATCTGCTCGCGCAGCATCAGCGGATCGCCACGGTCCCAGCCGTCCGAGATCAGCAGCACGACCGGCCCGCCCCGGAGCGCGCGGCGTGCCCACTGCTGATGGAACTGGCGGAGCGCCACGCCGATGCGCGTGCCGCCGGACCAGTGGGGCGCCGATCGCGAGACATCGGCCGCCGCGTCGTTGAGTCTGCGCGTGCCGATCTCGTTGGTCACCCGGGTGAGTGTGGTGGAGAAGACGAACACCTCGACGCGGCGCCGCCGACGCCCGAGCGCGTGGGCGAAGTGCAGGAGCATGCGCGAGTAGCGCTCCATCGAGCCACTGACGTCGCACAGGAGCACGATCGGTCGCTCGCGCATGCGTCGGCGTCGGCTCGGTAGCGTGAAGATGTCCCCGCCCGTCCGCACGCTGTGCGCGAGTGCGCGCCTGAGGTCCATCCGAGGTCCGTGCCCGCGGACCCAGCGGCGTGTCCGACGCTCGTCCGGAGCCCACTCGAGTCGTGCCATCGCGGCGCGGGCCATCAGGATCTCGTCCGGTGTGTACTCCGCGAAGTCCTTGCGCGTCAGCGACTGCGCATCGCTCCAGGTCTGCAGGACTTCCGCCGATGCCTCGGCACCGACCTGGTCGAGCGCCATCCCAGCGCGTTCGAGGGACGCAGGTTCCCCGGCACCACGGTCAGCTCCCCGCCGCTCATCGCCAGGCCGCCGGGGCGCCTCGTTCGACAGCGCGTCATGCTCGCGCCAGAACGCGTCGAAGGCGCGATCGAACACCGCGAGGTCGTCACGTCGATGCACCAGCAGCGCGCGGCACGCGTGGTACACGTCCTCGCGCGCGCCGAGGTTCACCTGCTGCAGGGCCTCCGCGACGTCGAGGAGGCGCCCGACGTGTACCTCCATCCCGAGCGTCCGCAGCAGTCGGCCGAAGACGAGGACATTGCCGAGGAGGGCAGCCATGACGCGCAGATCACCGTGAACCTGCGCGAGCGACCAGGCCGGCCAGCGCGTCGCCCTTCACCGCGTCGATGTCGTCCCTGGACTTGAGCGCCACTCCCAGGGTCGCTTCCACGATCTCCGGGTCCAGGGTGTCCCTGTCGAGCGCCGCGAGTGCCGCCACCCAGTCGAGCGTCTCCGACACCCCCGGCAACTTGTACAGCTCCATCGCGCGCAGTTCGTGCACGAGTGCCGTCACCTGGCTGGCGAGGCGGGCAGGGGCGTGCGGCACCCGCGCGCTCACGATCGCCAGTTCCTTGTCGAACGAGGGGTACTCGATCCACTGGTAGAGGCACCGGCGCTTCAGCGCGTCGTGCACCTCCCGTGTCCGGTTGGACGTGAGGATGACGAGCGGCGGAGCGGCCGCGCGCACGGTGCCGAGCTCGGGGATCGTGATCTGGAACTCCGCGAGCAGTTCGAGCAGGTACCCTTCGAACTCCTCGTCGGCGCGATCGATCTCGTCGATCAGCAGGACCGCCGGCCGCGACCGTGCCGGGTCGATCGCCTGCAGCAGCGGTCGCTTGATCAGGAAGGTGTCGCCGTACAGCTCGCGCCGGGCCGTGGAGCGGTCCAGGTCACCAGACGCCTCGAGGATGCGCAACTCGACGAGCTGGCGCGCGTAGTCCCACTCGTACACCGCGTGCGTGACGTCGAGTCCTTCGTAGCACTGGAGCCGGATCAGATCGGTCTCGAGCGCGGCGGCGACCGCACCGGCCAGCGCGGTCTTGCCAACACCAGCCTCGCCTTCGAGAAACAGCGGGCGGCCAAGTCGGAGCGCGAGGAAGAGGGAGACGGCCAGGCCGTAGTCCGCGACGTAGTGCTGCGCGGCCAGACGGTGCTGCAGGTCCTGGACCGAGACGCTCTGGGGGGTGTGCACGTCTGGGGCGGAGCATAGCATGCGCAGATTGGTGCCCGTCTGGACGACGATCGAGCCCAAGGTGCGGCGGACGGACTTCAGGGCGACGCGGTCGGTCGGCTGAACACCGCGCCATGCGGGATGCCCTTCGCGCTGCCGCCGTGTGGCCACGTCTTGTGGTCCATCCGGAAGCCTGGTGCCGTGGCGCCGTCTTCCCGGAAGCGCGTATCCCACGCAAGCTGACCGCTGGCGGGATCGAAGCGTGCGATCAGGACGCGATGCTGCATGCCCTCGTAGCCGGTGACCACGACACGCCGCTGGTCTGGCGAGAGCGCGATCCAGTGCGGCACGTCGTTCGGCCCGAGCGACACCCGGCTCACTTCCCTCGGTGAAGCGGGATCACTGATGTCGAGGCTCACGACGGCGCTCCACGCTGGCACCGTCACCAGGTAGTAGTGACCGGCGATCACCGGGATGGCGCAATAGGTATCCTTCTTGCGAGGGAACGACGCGACAAGTCGCGCCGACGGCGACGTGGTGGCAAGGCCGTCCACCAGGTACAGCCCGCAGCTGAAGGTGGAGACCAGCACCGTCTTGCCATCGGCCATCAGCCTGGGCTCGGCGGTGAGCAGGCCCTCGTTGCCGGCCGGGCCGTCCGGCAGCGCGAACGTGGTCAGCAGGCGAAGGTCCGACAGGCGCCACACCTGGAGGTTGCGCGACGCCGGCGAGTCTGCATCCATGTCCGTGGTCGTGGTCACCACGCGGTCCAGCGCCGCGACGATGCTGCCGCTGTAGACGCGCAGGCCGGGATCGATCCCCGCCGCATCGGCCGACCTTGAACGCACGGGCACGCCGGCAGGCGTGAGTTCCACGAGGCCGCCCGGGGTCATCGCGCCACCGGCATGGCGCATCTGGAAGGTGGCCAGCACGTTGCCGTTGGGCAGGCGCAGGAACGAGTGGGGATGCCCATACCCTTCGACGTCGCCGAACTGGTGGGCGAGGCGGGGGCGCGCCGGTACGGCCAGGTCGAACACGAAGCTCTGGCCGGTCGCGAAACCGTTGGCAAACAATTGCCCGTCGGCTGGCATCTCGTGCTCGGTGTGATGCGGGCCGTTTCCTCGTCCAGGCACCGGCAATGTCGTCACGAGCCGGCCGTACCTGTCGTCCCGTTCGGTGACGTCGAGGACCGCGAGGAAGTCTGGCTGCGCCTTGTCGGCCGCGGCGGTCCACAGATAGAGGTACTCCGGCGCGACGTCTCGAACGACCTCCTGCGGCTTCGAGGTGCAGCCACAGATCGCCAGGAACAGCAACGTCGCCAGCCGCCTCGTGGTCGTCATAGGGTGGCCCCACCATACACCAGAGCTGGTCAGCGTTTTTTTGCCCCGGTGCGCCGAGGCGGCCGGCCGGCCTCATCCGCGGCGCGCAACCGTGCGATGCGGGTGATCAAGGTGGTCGGCACTCGTGGTGCTGTGGACACTCTTTGCGGGCGGCTGGGGCACCGTGCTCACCGTACCGTTCGGAAAGTCGGCGAGGATCCGCGTTGCAACGTCAGCGGTGACTGGCGGGCCGAGCTCGTGTCCGCGCACACGCTCCGGGTACACTGCCCCGTGTGTCGGCGACCTTCGACGGCAGCACGGCCAACGGCCATTGGTCGGCGCGTCAGAAAGCCGCCGTGTCGGAATTGGCCGTGGGCACGTGGACCGTCACCAGGAAATAGTCCAGCCGCTCCGCCGACCATGTCGATCACGCCCTGCCGGCTCGCCGCCGTGCTGACCCTGCTGCTGCTCGCCTCGCTGGCGACGCGCCTGCACGGGTCTGCGCAGTCAGCGGGCGTGTCGCCGGGGCAGACTCCGCCGCCGGCGCCGGTGCAGCCTCTCCCCTACAGCCACAAGACCCATCTCGCGCTCGGACTGCAGTGCCGCACTTGCCACGTCAACCCGGACGCCGGCACGTTGATGACCTACCCGGGCACGGCGATCTGCATGGGCT
>JACDAO010000618.1 GCA_013695405.1 Acidobacteriota bacterium
GCACAGACCCTGCAACGCGTCGTCGACGAGTTTGCGCAGGGGCCGTACGCCGCCGACGCTCGTCAGCGGGTCGAGGCGCTGGCCGTGGCACCGAAAGTGTCCTGAGCTCGTGGACCCTGCACGCGCGCTCAAGACGGTCGCCGAGTTCGGCGCGCGTGCGTTGTCCTCGACCCCGCTGCCCGAGCTGCTCGACACGGGGGCCCAGCTGGCGCGCGAGGTCACCGAGAGCCAGTACGCGGTGTTCTTCGAGCGCTCACCCGGCGGCGACGCGCTGCTGATGCGCGCTGGTGGCGGTTGGCGGCCCGGCGTGATCGGCCGGGTCTCGCTCAGCACCGGCGCCGGGTCGTTCGGCCGCTACGTGCTGCAGCAACCCTCGCGCCTGGTCGGCGCCCTGCCGTCCCATCCCGACTTCGGCGTGCCCGCGGTGCTGCGTGAGCACGCGGTCGAATCGATGGCGTGCGTCCGCCTCGACGGCCTGGTGCATCCGCTCGGCACGCTCGCCCTGTTCAACCTGCGCGACGAGCCGGGCCCCGACGCCCTGATCTTCCTGCAGGCGATTGGCAACGTCGTGGCCACCGCCATCCTGCGGCAGGTGACCGAGGAAGGCTTGCTGCAAAGCCAGATCCGGCTGCAGAGCGTGCAGAAAATGGAGGCGATCGGGCGGCTGGCCGGCGGCATCGCTCACGACTTCAACAACCTGGTCCAGGCCATCGGCGGCTACACCGAGATCCTGCTGCGCCATCTGACCGAGGGCGATCCGCTGCGGCGCAACGCCGAGGAAATCAAGAAGGCCGGCGACCGCGCGGCGGCGCTGACCCGCCAGTTGCTGGCGTTTTCGCGGCAGCAGGTGCTGCAGCCGTCGGTGCTCGATTTGAACGGCGTGGTGCACCACGTCGAGCAGTTACTGATAAGGCTGATCGGCGCGGACATCCATCTGCGTACGTATCTGTCCGAGGAATTGTGGCCGATCAAGGCCGACGCGGTGCAGCTCGAACAGGTCCTGATGAACCTGGCGGTCAACGCCCGCGACGCGATGCATGGCGGGGGCGTGCTGACGATCGAGACCGCCAACGTCGAACTGACCCGGTCGATAGACGGCGAGGCCTTCGTCGTGGTGGCCGGTCCTTACGTGTTGCTGGCCGTGACCGATACCGGTGCCGGCATGAATGCCGAGACCAAGGCCCGCGCGTTCGAGCCGTTCTTCACCACCAAGCCGCCGGGGCAGGGCACCGGCCTCGGCCTGTCAATGGTCTACGGCATCGTCAAGCAGAGTGGTGGCTACATCTGGGTCGACAGCGAGCTCGGCGCCGGCACCCGGATCCGCATCTACCTGCCGCGTGCCGACAGCGCCGCCGGGCATCCGGCGCCGATCGCCCCGGCGCTCGAGGCACTACCGCCGGTGCCCCCACCAGCGCACGGGTCCGAGACGCTGTTGCTGGTCGAGGACGAGGCCGGCGTTCGCGAACTGATTCACGAATGGCTGGCCGGCCACGGGTACACCGTGCACGCGGCCGAGGACGGCGTGCAGGCCCTCGACGTGGCCGAGCGGCTCGACGCCCTCGACTTGCTGGTGGCCGACGTCGTGATGCCGACCATGGGTGGGCCAGCGCTGGCCAAGCGCCTGCTCCAGAGCCGTCCCGACCTCAAGGTGATCTTCGTGTCGGGCTACGCCGACGAAGCCATTGGCGATCGACGGATGCTGGAGGACGGCGCCGCATTTCTCCAGAAGCCGTTCACGCTCGATGACCTGCTGCGCAAGGTCCGCGAGGTGCTCGGCGAGCAAGCGCCGCCTAGCCGAGCGCCTGGCGAGCCGCGCTGAACAGCCCCGGCGCCCGCACGTCGGCGCGCGCCATCCACTCGGCGTCGAGCTTCAGGTAGGCGAAGACCGCGTCCTCGAGGACGGCGTCGCCGTCGGGCAGGCAGCCGAAGCCATAGCGGTGACTGAGCAGGTTGGCGGCGTAGCAGACGGCCGCGGCCTGCGGATCGCCGGCCTGCTCGAAGGCATGGTGGTGCCGGACAATCTCGCACACGTCGGGCGGCACGTTCCAGAACTGCAAGGCCAGCGCGCCGCAGGTGGCATGATGGTCGGTCAGCGCGGCCTGCAGTTCGTTGCCGCGGATGACAATCTTGTGCTTCTGCTGGTAGTCGTGCGCGGTGCGCAGGATCACCAGCTTGCCGAGGTCGTGCAGCAAGCCGCACAGGAACGCTTCGTCGACGTCCTCGCGGGCCCGCTCGGCAACCATGTGGGCGACGTAGGCCGTGCCGATCGCGTGCTCCATGAAGCGCGCGCCTTCCTGGCCGTAGACCTCCGGCGACTTGACCTGCGAGTGCATCGACACGGTCACCACGACGTTGCGCACCGTCCGGGTGCCGAGCCGGACCACGGCATCGGAGACCGATCGCAGTGGCGACATCGCGCCGTACAGCGCCGAGTTGGCCATGCCGAGCACGCGCGTGGCCAGGACCGGATCCTTGCTGACCACCGAGGCCAGCCTCGTGATGGTGACGTCCGGGTCGGCCACCAGTTGCAGCACGCGGTGAGCCTGCGCCGGCAGCATCGGGATCGCCAGGTCGTCGGGCCGCAGCCACGGATGATCGGCAATCTGCATGGTCGGCACAGGGGGCGACGCGACGCCGGGCTCGACAGGCACGGTCATGTCCGGGACGTCCGGGTCGTGATCACCAGTTCGACGAACAGTTCGTGGTCCTGCATGCGGAAGGGCAGCAGGGTGCGGCGCCCGTCCGTGAGTGGCGTGATGTAGAAGTCCGAGCCCATGGTCACGGTGGGAATCGAGATCGCCCAGAGGTCGCCGTCAGTCGCCATCCTGGTCCGGAACGAGCCGGCAATCATGTTGGTGATCTCGCCGATCGCATCGGCAACCTCGGCCTGCGACGGATCGGCGGCGGTTTCCAGCGCGAGCAGCGTCTGCGTGATGTGGCGGGCGGCCTCGACGGTGGCGTAGAAGACGACCAGCCCGGACCGCGACCCGCCGAAGCCGATGGTCCCGACCACGTTGCAGCGCGGACGCAGCGCATCGCCGCCGAGCGGCGTCCGTGCCTCGAGGGTCGTACCGACCATGGTCGCGAAGACGGCATGGGTACAGTCGCGCAGGGTCTCGATCATCGGCAGGGCGGGCCGCAGGTCCGCGCAGGTGGCACTCGGAGCCATGGTCGTCTCCCTGGGCGCGGCTAGCGCGCCATCACCGCGTCGATCTTTTCCCTGATCGTGTCGGGCGTGAACGGCTTGACCACGTAGTTGTTGACGCCGGCACGCAGCGCTTCGACGATGTCGTCCTTGGCGGCGTTGGTGGTCACCATCAGCACCGGGACCTGCTGTTGACCGTTCATCGCCCGCAGCGACCGGATGAACTCGATGCCGTTCATCTCCGGCATGTTCCAGTCGGTGATGATCAGGTCGACCGGCCCCTCGGTCACGCGGTCGATACCCTCGCGGCCGTTGGCCGCCTCGACCACGTCCTGATGGCCCAGTTTGTGGAGCGTGTTGATGATGATGCGACGCATCGTCGACGAGTCATCCACCACGAGAAAGCGCATACGCCTCCGCCTTGCTAGACTAGGTCGCCGGACGCCTCGCCCGGGCGACGTCGCCTCACGGGGCCAATCGGCGCCGCGAACAGCGTCTTGAGCGCGGAGTCCGCAGAAGGAGTGTCGTGTCTCCGTCAGAACGCCTTGCTGTTCCGGCCCAGGTTCTGGGCGTCCCGGCCCGAGCCCTGGATGCGGGCGATCTCGTGCTCGCCAACCGGCTGGTCACCCTCGAGCTGGTGCTGCCCAACATCACCCATGAAATCAACAACGCCCTGCAGGTAATTGGCGGGCTCGGCGAGATCATCGCGACGCGGCCCGGCATTTCCGAAGACGTCGCCCAGAAGCTGCAACGTATTCACGGCCAGGCGGTGCGATGTTCAGGCTTGCTGCGTGATCTGCTGGGCTACGCCCGGCGCGACGAGGCGTCGCCGATCACCGACGTGCCGCGTTGCCTCGACCGGGCCTTGAACCTGCGCCGGTATCACCTGTCGCGGGCCAGGGTCACGGTGCAGATCGACCCGGAGACGGAGGGGCCGGTGGTAGCCCGGATGGACTCGCAGCACTTCGAACAGGTGCTGGTCAACCTGGTGGTCAACGCCGAGCAGTCGCTGGCCGGCCACCCCGACCCGGTCGTGCGCGTCGCCTATGCGCGCGACGCCGCCGACGTGGTCCTGACCGTGCACGACAGCGGCCCGGGCATCGATCCATCGCAACAGGAGACGTACTTTCAACCGTTCATGACCACCCGATCGGGCGCACTGGGACTGGGACTGACGGCGAGCCGCGCGCTGGCGCACGCCGCCGGCGGGACGGTCGCCTTCGTTGGGCCGGCCGCGGTGCAGATGCGAGTGCCGGCCGGCTGAGGGGCCGGCTGCCGGGCGGTGCGCCCTGATTGGCCGCCTTCTCTCAGGCCGTGGCCGAGATGTCGTCCGGCGCAGCGGCCACGTTCAGCCGATTGAGCTTGTCGATCAGCGTCGTCCGACTCAGTTGCAGCAGCCGGGCCGCCTGGCGCTTGTTGCCGCCGGTCTTCTCGAGGCAGCGGACGATCAGCTCGCGTTCGAGCTGCGAGACGACCTGGGTGAAGTTGATGCCCTCGTCGGGGATCGCCACCGTCGGCAGCAGCAGCGACGAGGTCGGCTGCGAGACGTCTTCTGGCAGGGCGCGCGCCTGGATCTCGGTGTCCTGGCCGGTCATTGCGACGGCGTGCTCGATCGCGTTCTCGAGCTGACGGATGTTACCGGGCCAGCTGTAGTGCATCAGGGCGCGCATCGCGTCCTGGGTCAGGGTGCGGGCGGGCAGGTTGTTGCTGCGACAGGATTTCTGCACGAAATGGCGGGCCAGCAGGGGAATGTCCTCCTTGCGGTCGCGCAGAGGGGGCAGCGTGATCGGGATGACGTGCAGCCGGTAGAACAGGTCCTCGCGGAAGGTCCCGTCCTTGACCATCTTCTTGAGATCGAGGTTGCTGGCGGCGATGATCCGCGCGTCGAACTTGATGGACTTGCTCTCGCCGACCCGCTCAATCTCCTTTTCCTGCAGCGCGCGCAGCAGCTTGGCCTGCATTGGCAGGTTCATCAACGCCACTTCGTCGATGAACAGGGTGCCGCGGTGCGCGAGCTCGAAGCGCCCGACGCGCGCCTGCACGGCGCCGGTGAAGGCGCCCTTGGAGTGGCCGAACAGTTCGGCCTCGGCCAGCGTCTCGGGTATCGCGGCGGCGTTGAAGCCAACGAAGCGCTCGCTGCCGCGCGGGCTGTTGTGATGGATCGTGCGCGCGATCAGTTCCTTGCCGGTGCCGGTTTCGCCCTGGATCAACACCGTGCTGTTCATCGGTGCGACCAGTTCGAGGGTCTGGAACACCGAGCGCATGCCGGCGCTGTGTCCGATGACGCTGTCGAAACGGTAGCGGTCGCGCAGTTGAGCGCGCAGTTCGGCGTTCTCCTCGCGCAGGTGGCGCTGGTCGAACGAGGTCGAGAGGATGCGCGCGAGTTGCGAGAGCTGGAACGGCTTGATCAGGAAGTCAATCGCACCGCGGCGCATCGCCGACACGGCCTCGGTCACGCCGCCGAACCCGGTGACCATCACCGCGAGGATGTCGGGATAGCGGCCGATCGCCGCGTCGAGCACGTCGAGGCCGTCCGCGTCAGGGAGTCGCAGGTCGATCACGATGGCGTCGTAGGCAAAGCCCTTCAGCCGCTCGTAGGCGTCGGCGGCGTCGGCGCTCTGCGCCACCGTAAAGCCCTGTTCGGTCAGGGATTCGGCGATTGTCTGTCGAAGCTCTGCCTCATCCTCGACGACGAGAACCGACGGCTGCGGGCGAGCACTCACGGGAACCTCCAGACCGGGATGCGGCAACGCGGCCGGCATGTCACGATGATCGTCGATTGTTCGACGCCTGCGCCTGCTCAGTATCGGGCCGCACCGCGACGCCTGTCAACCAGACTTGTCGGTCCTCCGACACTTCTGCTTTACAGTGTGCTGCGCAGGCGACGATTTGTCGTCGGGAGGGCGTGACGTGGCGCAGGTGCAGGAACGGCAGGCGGTTCTGGTGGTCGAGGACGAAGCCGATATCAGGGAGTTGCTGACCGAATACTTCCGGGCGCGCGGGTTCGACGTCACGGCGGCAGCCGACGGGCGTGCGGCGGTGCTGGCGATCGAGCGCGATCCCGAGCGGTACACCCTGGTGATGACCGACCTCCAGCTGCCGGGCGTCGACGGCTTGGCGGTGTTGAAGGCCGCCCGCGCAGCTCGCGCAAGTGCCTACGTGATCATCGTCACCGGATTCGCCTCGCTCGATTCGGCGATTCAGGCGGTACGGCTGGGTGCCTACGACTATCTGACCAAGCCGTTCTCGCTCGGCCAGATCGACCTGGTGCTCCAGCGGATCCAGGACATCCAGACACTGGAAGCGGAGAATCGGCGGCTGACACGGCAGGTGTCGCAGAAGGACGCCGTCGACTTGCGGCAGGCGCTGTTGATGCGTCTCGACGGCATCGAGAGCCGGCTGACCCGCATCGAAGCGGCCCTCCGGACCCGTCCCTAGTGTCCCGTCTTGGAAGTCATGTTAACGCGACCGACGGATCGCCTTCTTGATGATGTCTGCGGGCTCGCGTGTCCAGATGAACGGCGTGGGGTTGGTGTTCCACCGATCGATGTACTGCTGG
>JACDAO010000619.1 GCA_013695405.1 Acidobacteriota bacterium
CCTGGTGATCGTCAACCGCCTCGATCGCGAGCGGGCCAACTTTGCCACCGCGCTCGCCAGCCTGCAGGCGGCGTTCGGACGCACGCTGGTGCCGGTCACGCTGCCCTACGGCGCCGAGAAGGGCCTGCGCGGCGTCGTCGATCTGGTCCGGCAACGCGCCTACGTGTACGACGGCGGTGTCGGCCGCGGCAAGGCGGTGTCGATTCCCGAGAGCCTGGCCAGTGAAGCCCGCGACGCCCGCGAGGCGCTCGTCGAGCTGGTCGCCGAGGCCGACGACGCCCTGATGGCGCGCTTCTTCGAGGAAGGCACCCTCACCGACGACGAGCTGGCCTCTGGCCTGCGGACGGCGGTCGCGGCTGGTGCCCTGGTGCCGGTGTTCGCAGCCTCGGGCCTCGAGAACATCGGCGTCGATCGCCTCCTCGATGCCTGCGTCGCGCTGGTGCCCTCGCCAGCCGATCGTCCGCTGCGGGCCATCGAGGTGACGTCCGGCGCGGAAATGACCGCCATCGCCGACGACGATGGGCCGACCCGGCTGTTCGTGTGGAAGACGGTTGCCGATCCGTTTGCCGGCCGCATCAATCTGTTCCGGGTCGTCACCGGGGTAGTCCACGGCGACTGCGCGCTCGTCAACGTCACGCGCGGCTCGCACGAGCGAATCGGCCATCTGCTGGCGCTGCAGGGCAAGACGCAGACGCCGGTCAACGAACTGCACGCCGGCGATCTGGGTGCGGTGGCCAAGCTCAAGGAGACGCAGACTGGCGACACGCTGGCCGACAAGTCGACCGAGTTCGCGGTGCCGCCGATCGAATTCGCGGCGCCGCTGCTGTCGTACGCGCTCGAACTGCGGACCCGGGGCGACGAGGACAAGATCAGCAACGCCCTGCACCGCCTCCAGGAAGAAGATCCGACCATCCGCGCCGACCGCGATCCGCGCACCCACGAGCAGCTGATCTCCGGGCAGGGCCAGCTCCATCTCGAGGTGACGGTGGCCAAGCTGAAGCGGCGTTTCGGCGTCGACGTCACGCTCAAGCTGCCGCGCATCCCGTACCTCGAGACGATCACTGCGGCGACTGAAGCCCATGGGCGGCACAAGAAGCAGACCGGCGGGCACGGGCAGTTCGGCGACTGCAAGATTCGCGTCGAACCGCTGCCGCGCGGTGCCGACTTCGCATTCGAGGACGACATCTTCGGCGGGTCGATCCCACGCCAGTACGTGCCGGCCGTGGAGAAGGGCATCCAGGAGGCGCGCCTGCGCGGCTTTCTCGCCGGCTTCCCGATGGTCGACTTCAAGGCGACGGTGTTCGACGGTTCGTTCCACCCGGTCGACAGCAACGAGTTGTCGTTCAAGATGGCCGGCTCGCTGGCCTTCCGCGACGCGATGAGCCGGGCCCGGCCGGTGCTGCTCGAACCGGTGATGGCGGTCGAAGTGCAGGCGCCGAGCGAGTTCGCGGGAGACCTGATGGGCGATTTGAACGGCCGCCGTGGCCGGATCAGCGGCATGGACGCGATCGGCCACGCCACGGTGATCAAGGCGCAGGTGCCGATGGCCGAGATGCTGACCTACGAGCAACACCTGACGTCGGCCACCGGTGGACGCGGCTCCTACCACATGACCCACTCGCACTACGACGAAGTGCCGGCGCACCTGCAGGCGAAGATCGTCGCCGCAGCCAGGCACGAGCACGGCGTCGAACACAGTGACGCCTGACGCGCCGATGCTGACGCGCTCGTACCTGCCGCTGGCACTCGTGATCTCCGCGCTGATGGCGGTGGTCGCCGCCCCACAGCCGCCGCCACCCGCTCCCGGACCCGGGCTGCGCTGGTTCAAGGGCAACACCCACACCCACACCCTCAACAGCGACGGCGACAGCACCCCCGACGACGTTGTCCGCTGGTATCGCGAGCATCGCTACGACTTCGTGGTCCTGACCGACCACAACTTCCTGACCGACACCCGTGCCCTCGCCGCGTTGCACGGCGCGGACGAGCGGTTCCTGGTGATCAAGGGCGAGGAGGTGTCGTCCCGGTTCGAAGACAAGCCGCTGCACATCAACGGGCTCGACGTCTCGCGGCAGGTGACAGCGCAGGCGGGCACCAGCGTGGTCGACGTGCTGCAGAAGAACGTCGACGCGATCCGCGCGGCCGACGGAGTTCCGCACATCAACCACCCGAACTTCGGGTGGGCGATCACCGCCGACGAGCTCGCGGCAGTCCGCAACAACCGGCTGTTCGAGATCTTCAATGGCCATCCGATGGTCAACAATCTGGGCGGCGGCGATCGGCCAGGGCTGGAACAGATGTGGGACGCGATCCTGACGCGGGGCATCCTGCTCTATGGCATCGCCGTCGACGACGCGCACGATTTCAAGCGCCCGTGGGACCGCTCGTCGTCACGGCCTGGGCAGGGGTGGGTGGTGGTCCGGGCGCCGCGACTGGAGGCGCGCGCCATTCTCGAGGCCATGGAGCGGGGCGACTTCTACGCGTCGACCGGCGTCGAACTGGCCGACTATCGGGTCGCGGGCGACGAGGTCACGGTGAGCGTCAAGGAGACACGCTTCAGCAAGTACCGGATCCAGTTCGTCGGACGTGGCGGACAGGTTTTGTACGAAGGAGCGTCCGGGACCGCCTCGTATCGCCTGCGGGCCGAGGACGGCTACGTCCGCGCGCGGGTGATCGAGTCGAACGGGCTGATGGCCTGGACCCAGCCTGTCATGGTCGCGCGGCCCGGACCGACGCCCTGATCGATGATTCTCCGCGCGAAGAGCCTTACGGCGCGACCGACCCGCCGGCTGGCGCCCACGCGGCCCCTGCTGCGAATGGAGGACCGAACAGGTGCGCGCGGATGCGCTCGCGTTCGGAGCGGCGAAGGCCGCCGAGGTCACTGAACAGGCGGAGCGCGAAGAAGATCCAGAAGAAGCCGCTCGACGCACCGGTCGCCAGCATCACCGGCCAGCCGAGCAGCATCGACAGGAACAGCACCACGGTGCGGCTGCCCTGCCACGCCACGCCGGTCTCGAGCCAGTGCACCGAGCGCACCGGCGCCAGCACCGAGTCGAGCACGGTACTGGAGACCAGCGCGACGGCCATCCAGCGCACCCGCTCGCCGGCATCAACCAGGTGCGGGCCCAGGTCGGTGCGCTGTGCCTCGATCGCCGCGATGACGCCGAGCATCACGGCGCCGACCAGGCTGCACGGCAGCACCAGCCACAGCAGGACGCGCCTGACCTCGCCGAGGCGCTGCACGGCCTCTGGGGAACGGCCGCCCAGATACCGGCTGAGCAGCAGCCTGGTACCGAGCAACGCCGACGCCATCAGGGTCTCGACGATGAACAGCAGCATCGCGAGCGCGGTGTTGCCATCGTGCAGCACGGTGAGGCCCGGAAACGCGAAGGCGGCGGCCGACCACAGCACGTGGCCGGCACTGAAGCGGAGGCCGAGCGATGTCAGCGCGTGCCACTGCATGCGCTGGACAACGCCTGTGCTGCCGGCGACGAACAGGCGGCCGGCCCCGGCCCGCGTGGCGCGGGCTCCGGCGCGGCAAAAAAAGGGAGCCGACGTCGTGCGACGCGGCTCCCGTCTGGCCCTGGCTGGCGGCGGCGATCACCGCACGTTGCGGAAGGCTATTCGTCCTTCTTGGCTGCTTTGCGTGCGCGCCTCGGCCGTGCCCCACCGTCGGCGGCGGCGCCTTCGTTGCGCAGGCGCTTGACCGCGGCGCGGGCTCGTCCACGCAGACC
>JACDAO010000632.1 GCA_013695405.1 Acidobacteriota bacterium
CCACAGGCGTGGACCTGAGCTACAGCGTCACCACGATTCGGGCGAAGGCAGGCGACACGCTCACCGTGCGCTACGATGCCACCGCCAGCGAGATGGCCCACAACATCGTCCTGCTTCGGAGCGAAGCCGACATTCAACCCGTCGGCACCGCGGCCCTGGCCGCCTACGGCAGCGACTACATCCCGCCCGACAAGATGGACAGGATCGTCTCGCACAGCGCGCTCGCCTATCCCGGCGAGACGATCGAGTGGACGTTCGTCGTTCCGCCTCCCGGCATCTATCCGTACATCTGCACCTTCTCCGGCCACTTCACGATGATGCAGGGACGCCTGATCTCGACCGACTGAGACGGCCTCCATCAGCGCAGGACGCATGTCATGTTCCAGACGTCGTTGGGTTGCGTACTCGGTGTGACGTGTCTGAGCCTCGCCCTCGTGGCGGCCCAGGACGTACGCACCGACAACATGAACCGCATGGAGCACGGGCCCTTCGTCTCGACGACGATTGCCGCCGACCCCCTGTCGCCCACGCGGTCCATCGTCGTCCACAAGGGGATCGCCGTGCGGGTGGCCAGCGATCCCGAGGCGGTGGTGACGTTCGACACCGACCTGCTGCGCGTGGCCGCGGCGTGGACCGGGGGTGGCCTGCAGTGGTCCTCGGCGCGCGATGGCCTCGAGCAGTGGCCGAGCCCGGCCGGCTTCACGCACTTCACCACCGCCCAGCGCCCCGGCTGGACCACGACGGGTGACTTCGCGGATCCACGGCCCTGGCGCTACGGTCCCCTGCCTCGCGAGAAGGGACGCTACAAAGGCCTCTACGTGCAGGGAGACACGGTCGTCTTTGCTTACGCGATTGGCGACGCCGGGATACTCGAACGGCCCGGCTTCCTGCGGGTGGACGGCCAGCCGGTCTTCGTGCGGACGTTCAACGTGCAACCTGCGGCGGAACCGCTCTCGCTGCACGTCCTGCAGGCGCCGGGCGCTGCCGGGACCGTGATCGAACGGCGGATGCTGTCGGGCGACAGCGGCACCGTGGCGATTCGTGCGGGCGCCGAGACGCGGATGGTCGCCTTCAGCGGACTGCCCGAGAGCGCGACCTGGCGCCTCACGCATCAGCACCTGGTGCTCGACCTGCCGCACGCTGCAGCACCGCGGCGGTTCGAGGTGCTCATCGGCCCCGTGTCCACTGGTGACCCGGGCGCCGCGTTCGAAGCCCACCTCCGCCAGGCCGGGCCAATCGCCGACAGTGCTCATCGCGGGGTTCAGACGTTTGTTGGCGCCATCTTGCTGTAGGCGGCACAAACCAATTCACCATTCAGCAACACGTAACCGGCGTCGTCCCGCGGCCTGGAGCGTCACCGCAGGGCCGATTAGCGGAAGCTCCGCCTCTGTCGCGCAGCGACCGGCATGGACCGTTCACCCGACGATCGCGCTGATGTCCGCCAGATACACCTGCCGCCCGCCGTCGTGTGGCGAGTCGAAGGCGACCAGGCGGCCGTCCCGACTGGCACAGGGATGTGTGTCGCAGCGCCATTCGCCGCGATAGGCGCGGGGCGACTGGAAATGACCGACCGGTACCCGGCGGTTCGTGGGCACATGGTAGAGGTATGGGTGCTGCAGGGACTGGTCGTCAGGATACGTGTCGTTCAGGACCCACTGGTCGTCGGTCCCCGATACGTACGTGTTGTGCCCGTTGACGGTCATCACGTCTGGCCCCACGACCGTCACGCGATCGGTCCGATCCTCGTACAGATAGAAGCGCTCGCCGTGGCTCGGGTGCCACGCCCAGGCGAACACGTGGCGCGGATCGCGCCAGACGAAGTGCGACGTGCCGCCGTAGGGGTCGAGGACGTGCACGCCAGTTCCGTCCAGGTTCATCGTCAAGGCGCGCGTATGGAACCCGGCGCCACGGCCCGGCGTTCGCCAGCGGTGCAATGCGAACAGGCGCGTGCCGTCGGTGTTGCAGAGCAGGTGATTGAACCAGTGCTTCGAGGTGGGCCCGAACGCCGCATCCTCGCGTCCCGTGAACGGAATCCTCAAGGCATCCGCCAGCGAGAGGATCAGCCGTTGGATTCCCGTCTGCATGTCCAGCCGCCAGAGCCCGACATCGTCCGGAGCGAGGACCTTCGCGTTCGGATCGGGAAGGCCGGCGTAGCCGTATCCGGGGCGCGTGTCGTTGAGCCGCCCGAAGTCCGGCGCGAAGCCTTCGCGACCGTCCGGCGTCAGGCAGTAGAAGGGGTGGGGCAACGTGCGCCGGCGGCCGCTCTGCACGTCCAGTACGTGACTGACGAAGCGACCATCGACGCGATCGTTCCACGCCACCTCGCTGGTGCTGCCAGGTACCCACTGCAGCATGCAGCCCTGCTGCCAGTTCCATGCGTGGGTCTGGCCCAACTCGACCCAGCAATCGCCGTCGCCCAGATTGATCATGCCTACCCGGATCGCATCGTCGGCCGTCGGCGACCGCCCCTCGAACGTGACCTCGTTGGCCAGGACCAGGCGGTTGGCCGGGTCAAACAGCAGCTTGTCGTAGTAGCCGCGCCAGTGGAAGGCGGGTCCGCGCGTGATCGGCCGCACCGGCGGCAGCGTCTCGAACGCGGCCGTTGCGGGCAGCATCCGACGCGACCTGGCCAGCACCGGACGCGACGGCAACGCCGCCACGAGCGCAGCCAGCACCTGTCGGCGGGTCGGCATATGCATGGGTCCGATGGTACCGCGACCGCAAGGCGCGCCCCCTCTACAGATAGAACGCGAGTTCGCGGCGAAACCTTACGGCCCGTCGTTGGGCCAACTTGGCTGGACGAAGGTCCACGGCGGTTCTGACTCTGGCGCTGGGTCGGTGCCACGACGCGGCGTTCCCCACCTGCGACATATGCGCTGAGCGCTGCAGCGTACTTGTGAGCCCGTCGTCTGCACTACCGACGTGCTGATTCGCCGTGGGCTGCCGGCGGGCGCCGCCGCGCTCGCCCTGATCGTGCTCGCCTCCTTCGCCAGCTCGACGCAGCTGTCGCCTGCGTCTCCCGCGCTCCTGATCCGCGACGTCACGTTCCTGTCGATGGACGACGAGACGCCGCGCCGTGGTTCGGTCACGGCCTGGAATGGCGTCATGAAGGCCGACGCCAAGAGCTGGGACAGCTACCTGCGCGATCGTCTCGGCAAGGGCTTCAACGTCATCCAGTACGTCACCACGCAATGGCGCACGGCCGCGGGCAAC
>JACDAO010000691.1 GCA_013695405.1 Acidobacteriota bacterium
TCTGGTCGAAATAGTGGTAGGGCCAGCCGCCGTCGAAACCGTCGGTGACCTTGAAGAACTCCTCGGACGGCAACAGCGCGCTGTGCCACTTGGAATAGAACTGCGGCCACGAGCGGTACAGGTCGTCGCGCCCGTGCTGCAGCGCGTAGAGCGCGTGCTCGCGTCGATTCCAGGCCATTGCGACGACGCTGCGGATGCCCGTGGCGTAGCGCCGGCCGTCGCGCTCGGTCTGGTTGACACGCTTGGCGTCGAACTGCCACACGCCGCCGTGCCACTCGAGTTGCGCGCACGGGTTCTGACCGGGTTCGCCGGGTCGGCGGTTGCGCTCCTGACAGGAGTCGCCCGGGGCACCGAACGGCACGTACAGGTGCCCGGACTCGTCGAAGGCAATCGGCTTGGCGATGTGCTCGTAGGATCGCCCCTCGGTCTTGTAGCCGTGCCGGAGGATGAGTTCGACCGGCCGGCCAGGTACCAGCCGCCCGTCGGTCAGCGTCTGCTTGTAGACCTCGCCCGCCGTGCTGAAGTAAATCGCGCCGTCGTGGATGCGCATCGCGGTGCCGTAGTCGCCGACGTCGGTGTAGTCGCCGAACACTTCGACCTGGTCGGCACGCCCGTCGCCGGTGGTGTCGCGCAACGCCACCAGGCCTTTCGGCGCGGGCACTCGCAGCTTGACGTAGATGATGCCGTCGTCGGTCACCGCCAGGTGGCGAGCGCGGCCGACCCCGTCGTGAACGACGACGGCGTCGAAGCCATCGGGCAGCGCGAGGCCGCCATTGCCGGGAGTGCCGGGAGGCAGGGGCGCGGCACGACAGCCGGCGCACAGTGCCAGGACGAGCAGCCAGGAAGCGCGACGCATTCGTGTAGCGTCTTGTACACAAACGGCGACGGCCTGTCGAGCCGGGGCCGTGGCGAGCGGGTGATTTCCTGCGGGTGAGGCCGGGGAGGGAGAACGGACCCGGGCCTGCCAGGCGTGTCCCCCACTCCCCGAAAGCGCCTATTTGGCGGCGCCGACCTTGAGGTTGCTCTTGACCGACTTGACGCCCTCGATCTTCTGCGCCACGGCCACGGCCCGGGCAGCGCCGGCCTGGCTGCGGACGGTGCCGTTCAACATCACCACGCCTTTGGTGACGTCGACGTCGATGTCGCTGTCCTCGAGCGGCGTCTCGTCGATGAAGTCGGCATAGATTTTCGAGGTCAGCCAGCCGTCACTGACGGCGCGTCCGGCACTGCGCGCGCCGGCCTTGGTCTCACGAGCGGCTTCGCGTGTCGCCGCCGTGCCCTCGCGTCCGGCTTCACGGGCGGCCGCGCCGGTCCTGGGCGCCACGTCGTCGTCGTCGTCGTCGTCGTCATCGGCCAGCCGGGCGATGCGCAAGCGATCGCTGACGCTCTTGACCCCGTCGGTCGCCTTGGCGATTGCCACCGCACGCGACTTGCCGGCAGCGGTCGGCACCGTCCCGGTCAGCGTGACCACGCCGGCCCTGGTCGTGACGTCGATGTCGCTGTCCTCGAGCGCATCCCCGGGCACGAACTGCGAGTGGACCTTCATGGTCACCCAGGAGTCGCTGATCGCGTTGCCGGTCTTGCGGGCTCCCGCCTTGGTGTCCTGCTTGGCCTCGCGAACTTCCTGCTTGGTCTCGAGCTCAGCCTGGCGGGCCTTCTGCTGGGCCTGCTGAGCACTAGCGGCGTGGGCGAACCCGCCGGCGGCGATAGAGGCCGCCACGGCCAGGGTGGCGACCATTGGTGTGATGTGTTGCTTCATGGGTAACTCCTTGCGAAAGGCTCGCGCGTCCGGCCGAGGGCCGGTCGCCGAGCGACAGTACTGGCATTGCGAAATGCGTACCCGCGAGGCGGGGGCGTGGATCGGTCGAGAATCCGGCGACAACCCGCACCGCGACGGCCGAGGAAGTCACTCCGCCTAGCGGGCGGACCTCGCTGATGTTGGAAAACAGTACACGTCTAGGGCCTTCCCGCCCCGTATATAATCCGACCACATTTCACCGTGCGTCGATTTGTTCCTTACCCAGGACCGCCCGCTCGGGTCTGCACATCGGCAGTCGGTGTGGACACCAGGGGCGTACGTGACGAGAGTGCAGTGGCCGAGTTGCTCGGTGCAGCAG
>JACDAO010000710.1 GCA_013695405.1 Acidobacteriota bacterium
GCCTACGACCGCGCGAGCGAGCGCTTGCGCGCCTCGATGCGGGCGACGGTGCGGTCGTAGGTGATCGGCGCCTCGATCCCGGCCGGCGCCAGCCCATCCTGACCGTAGACCGGATACGCGCCATTGCGCAGATGCGCAAGCATGTGATGACCGATGCGGGTCTGCCGCTCGTGACGCACGGCGCTGATGTCGATCGGCGCGACCACGATCCGTTCGCCAGGGCCCGGCGAGGCTTCGGCCAGCAGCCGCCCTTCGAAGTCGACCAGCTGGCTGCCACCAGGCCACGAGTAAGGCGGATAGTGCCCCAGGCTCGCGCCCTGGTTGGCGGCGACGACGTAGGCCATGTTCTCGAGCGCGCGGGTGCGATTGATCAGCGTCCACCAGTTCATCGGCTCGGTGGCGCCCCACGGATCCATGTAAGCCGAAACCCGGATCAGCACCTCGGCGCCGTTGGCGGCAAGCTGTCGAATCGCCTCGGGGAACAACCAGTCGTAGCAGATCGCGCAGCCGAGCCGCCCGATCGGCGTGTCGACGACGGGGAAGAGCGGCTGGTCGTACCCGGGCAGGTCGTGCGGGCTTGCGTGGACCTCGAACGGGATCCAGGGGTTGACCTTGCGGTAGCGCGAGAGGATGCCGTCCGGCCCGATCAGGCAGGTGGTGTTGAAGACCACCCCGGGCCACCGTCGATCCTGCTCGATCATCGTCCCGCTCTGGATGTAGATGCCGTGACGGCGTGCGCGCTCGTGGAGCCGATCGGTGTGCTCGTTGGGGATCTCGACAGCGAGCTGGGCCAACAAGGCCTCGACCGTCGCGTACACCGGCGCCGCGTGCGCGAACTCGGGGAACACCACCAGCCGCACCGGCAGGAACGGCTGGCTGCCGACCACCGCTGCGTCGATCAACTCGACGATCCGGTCGGTGTTGGCGCGCATCTCGGCCCGCGTCTTCGGGTTCGGCAGGTCGGTCTGACAGGCCGCGGCGGCGTAGCGGAGATGGCTCACGGGGTGACTCCGGCCAGACGCGGCACCTGGCGACCGACGACCCGCGTGTTGTAGCGCGTGAACCAGGCGGGCTCGTCGAGCGGCGAAGCGGGCGTCGGGTAGCGCGTCATTCGATGAGAAGGCAACGGCCAGGCCTGATCCGGGCTGGCGGAGTTGAGGTCCATCTCCTTGCTGAAGCCATCGGCGTGCAGGATGAAGGTGCGACGCCAGCCGTCGCGCAGCGGTGGCAGGGCGCGGGCCTCGACGGCGAACGCCACCTCGTCGCCGGGGCGCGCCACCACGAACTGGTCGTCGACCGCCTCGAGCAGCGCGCGCACGTCGCCCTCGCGCGTGTAGCGTCCGGGCATCTGCTTCCACGGCGATCCCGAACTCACCTGTGCGTAATCGAACGTCAGCGGTTCCTGACGCGTCGCGACAGCCGAGAAGCCGCGCCAGTGCAGGTCGGCGGTCGCGGTGGGCAGCCGCGCCACGACTGGCGCCGGACCGTCGGCGCGCGTCGCGACTTCGATCTGATCCCAGTAGACCCGCATGCTGGTGGTGATGCGGACCTCGCGGCTGGACCCCACGAAGCGGTCCGAGAGGTCGACAACAATGGTTTGCGGACGGCCGACCGGCACGCCGATCTCCCCGATGATCGTCTGCCACTGGCCGTCAACGCCCCGCACCTGCAGCGCCGGCGGATGCAGCGCGTGGCCCGCCTGGGCGGCGGCCACGTTGTCGCTCGAGAAGGCGTAGTCGGTCCAGCCAGTCAGCAGCAGCACCGCGCCGTCGATCGGCGTCTGCGCGCCGAGGTCGATGGTGATCGCGTGCGGTCGGGCGTACCCCCGGATCGGCAGCCGTGGCAGTCCGTCGACAAAGAGGCGATCGAGACCCGCGGCGGCCACGGTCGCATCGTCACCACTGGCGTCGACGACGCGTGCGGCCGGACGACGATCGATCACGGCCTGCAACTGGAGCGCCGGGACCGGCGCCGACACCAGCCCCTCCTTTGGGAACACGTCGACGCCAGCCGGATGGTCGACCGCCAACAGCGACAGGTGATCGAGGAACAGCGTCTCCTCGAGCTCGTTGGTGATGCGCAGCTCGTAGCGTCCGTCGCGGGCGCGCAGCCGGTCGCCGGGGATGCGAACGAACTCCTCGGGATCCGGCGTGCTGTAGACGCCGGGCGACACCTGGTAGCCCATCTCGCCGCCGCCGAGGAAGTCGGTGACGAACTCGAAGCGGTCGCCGGTCCACGTGTACAGGTACGGGCACGACGACGGCTTGCGATCGAGTTCGACGACCTCGAGGCGGGCAGCCTTCTGCGTCTCGGGGGTCAGCGCCTCGGCCTGCACGATGCCGGCGGGCCAGAGCACCCGGACCACGTCGGCGGCCGGACGTGCGCCGAGGCCGAACAGCAGATCGGCGGGCGCGGCTGCCGGCCAGGCGGCCGAGGTCTCGAGCTTCTGCCACAAGCTGCCGGCACGCATCTCCACCTTCGAGCCGACGCCGCTGCGGTTGCTGACCTGCGCGGTCAAGGTCACCGACATCGACGGACGCGTCGGCGCGCTGGCGAGCAGCAATCGCGCCGCCCCGTCGTGAGTGGTCAGCACGTCGATGGCGCCGTTGCGGTCGGCGTCGAGCAGCAGCAGCCCACCGCTCGTAGCGGTCGGACTTGTCCGACCGACCCCGCGCCGGACAAGTCCGGCGCCTACGCCCGGTCCGGCGCCTACGCCCTCTGCTGGCGTAGCGGTCGGACTTGTCCGACCGTTGGCGTTCGATCGCACCCGCTCGCTGACGTCTTCCCACGCGACGCCGACCTGCCGGATGACACGAACGCCCGCGGCGGTGACCGCGACGACGTCGAGCAGGCCGTCGTTGTCGACATCGGTGACCTGCAGCGCGGTAGCCCCGGCCGGCACCGCGGCAAGCGCACGTGACGTGAAGTTGTTGCTGGAGGAGCCAACCGCGAGGACGCTGGAGCCGGTCGAGACACTCAGCACGATATCGGGGTAGCCGTCCTTGGTGACATCGGCGACCGCCATCGCGCCGGCGGCCGGCAGCGCGGCGAGCCCGACCGCCTCCGACATCTCGCGAAAGGACGCGTCGCGCATGTTCCGCCACAACCTGACCTTGCCGTCGTCTGCGAGCACGAGCAGGTCGATGTCGCGCCGCAGGTCGACGTCGGTCGGCACGATCGACCGCACCACCAGAGGTGTCTGTCCCGGCAGGGCGGAGCCACTGATGTCTGCAAAGGTGCCGTCGCCGTTGTTGCGCCAGACAGCGAGCGCCGCCGCGGCGGCCTGATCGCGAGTGGCGCCGCCGAACACCAGGTCGACGTCGCCGTCGTGATCGAGGTCGACCAGCGCAGCGGTGCGCACGTCGAGCGTGGTGGTGATGCCCGTGGCCCGCGTGACGTCCTCGAACGTCAGGGTGTCGCGCTGGCGCAGGATCACCACGCCGCCGCGACCGAGGGCAACCAGGTCGCACTTGCCGTCGTTGTCGATGTCGGCCGCGATCACGCCGTGCGCCTCGAACGACGCCGGCAGGGGAATCGACGGCGTGCCGGCAGGCAGCGTGCGGGTGAGCACGCCAGCGGCTCCGGTGGTGTAGAGGTCGAGCGCGGTGGCGGTCACGCCGATCACATCGGTGCGTCCATCCGCATCGAGATCGGCAGCGCCTGCGGCCCGCCAGCCGCCGTCGGGCACGACCGCACCAAATGCCTGCTCCTGTGCCGTGTAGGTGAGTGCCGGCGCCTCGTTCGGTGCCAGGTCAGCCTCGGCACCGGTCGAGAGAATGGCTTCGGCGTAGCGGCCCTGCTCCATGTAGGCGTTGGAGTAGGTGGTGCCATAGCCGGTCTCGCGCAGGCTCTGGAACTTCGCGGTGGTCGCGGCGCCGGCCTCTCGCGCGCCGGCGCGGGTTTGGGCCACCGCCAGGTTGTAGAGGGCCGAGACGTTGTAAGGCTCGAGTTCGACCGCCCGGCCGAACATCGGCACGGCCTCGGCGTACGCTCGCTGCTGCAGCAGCAGTTGCCCGACGTTCACCAGCGACGCCACATCGTCGGGATCCGCCTGCAGGACGCGGCGGAACGCGGCCAGCCCGTCGGCCTCGCGGTTCTCGCTGCGGGCGATCAGGCCGAGCACGAAGTCGGCGTGCGGCGGGGCATCGGCGGCGGCAGAGGCAGCAGTCGCCGATTTCTGCGCTGCCGCCAAATCGGGCGCATACAGCTGCGCGATGGCCAGGTTGACGCGCGCCGGTACCAGCCCCGGATCGACAGCGAGTGCCGCTTCGAACTGCGCCGCGGCCTTGTCGTAGTTGAACTGCTCGAGATAGGCCACGCCGAGGTTGTTGGCTTGCCAGGCCCGCTCGCGGATGTCGCGCGGCCCCGGTTGCGCCGCGACGACGACCGCGAGGGTGACGACGCCGAACAGCACGGGGAGAGGCAGGCGCCGGAGCGTGGTGGGCGAGAAGGGCAATTTCATGGGTTCAGAATTTCACTCGCATCGCAATTGCGTCATGACGCTGGGCGCCGGGTCGGGCGGCCGAGAACGGGCGCGTCGGACAAGTCCGACGCCTACGCCGTGGGTGACCCGCGCGTCGGACAAGTCCGACGCCTACGCCTTAAGGTCCCGGTTCGCGTCGGACGAGTCCGACGCCTACGGTTACGGTCCC
>JACDAO010000761.1 GCA_013695405.1 Acidobacteriota bacterium
CCGGTCGCGACCCGCACCGCGAGGTCCGCTCGCGCGCCACCACCGCGCTCTGGGCGCTCAGTCCGCAGTAGCGGCGACGGGATCGTGCACGAAGCGGGTCAGCGCGATCACCACCGACGACGGGATCTCGTGACCGCCGTCGAACGGCAGCCACAGTACGCGCAAGCCGGCGTCGCGCAGCAGGCGCTGCAGCCGCTCGGACGACCGGAACGACAGCACCGGGTCGCGGCGGCCGTGCGCGATAAACACCGGCAGGCCGCGCCGGCGCCACAGCCCCTGGCGCCACCGCGCTTGGTCGACGATGGTCGGCGACAGCAGGATCAACGCCTCGAGTGGTTGTGGTGAGTCGAACGCGACCTCGGCCGCCAGCATCCCGCCCTGCGAGTACCCGCCGAGCATTGTGTGACCGCGCGGGCTGCCGATCCGCCCCGCCGCCTCGATCAGCAACTGCCGGACCAATGCGGCGGCCGGCGCCAGCCCGCCGGGCCGCACCCGCGACAAATCAGGTAAGCCGTCGCTGCCTCGATGAGAGGCCAGGTCGAGCAGCCACCAGGCGCGCCCGGCCGACCGGCCGGCGCGGGTCGGTCCTTGGGGGAAGACGAAGCGGCGCGACCCGGGCAGCTGAATGGTCGACGTCAGCTGCAGCCACTCCTCGGGCGACGAACCGTAGCCGTGCAGCAGCACCAGCAGGTCGCGCCCGTTGCCGACCTCGAGGGTGGGCAGTCCGGAGGTCGGATTCTGGACGGCGCGGACTGCCGGCACCGGCGCGAGCAGGCTGCCGCGCGTCGCGCCGGACGTGACACTGCCAGCCCACTCCGAGGCGGTCGCGAGAATCACCGACACCAGTGCGGCTCGCAGCTGCATCACGCAGCAGTATGAGGGAGCAGTCCGGCAGGCGCGGTCAGCGTCGCACGATGGCAGGCAGCCCGGCTTCGATCTCGGCACGCCGGGGTTCCTCCCAGGGTGGCAACTGAAGGGTCAGGCCGAGGCGGTCGAGCGGTTCATCGGTGGTGAAGCCCGGCTCGACGGTCGCGACCTCGATCAGCACGCCGCCCGGTTCGCGGAAGTAGATCGACTGGAAATACTGCCGGTCGAGGACGTCGGTGACCGTCACCCCACGCCGGATCAGGTCGTCGCGCAACTGGCGCTGGGCGGCGTGGTCGTTGATGGCCAGGGCGACGTGGTGCACCGTACCGGTGCCGTTGACCGCGATCGGCGACGACGAATCCTGGCGGACGTCGAGCCAGGCGCCGGGGCACCCGTCGCCCACCGACAGCCGGACGCAGCCTTCGTCTTCCGCTGCGACGGTGCCGCCGAGCACCTCGACGAGGAACGCAACGGTCGGCGCCTCCTCGCGGACCTGCAGGGTCACGCTGTGCAGACCGCGGATGGCTTCGCTCGCCGGCACCGCGCCGCCGGCCCATGGGATACGGGCGTCGGCATCGCTCGCCACCAGGTGGACGATCAGGCCAGACGGGTCGCTCACCACCAGGGCCGGCTCGCCGAAGCGGGTCGCACGCTCGCTCACCCCTGCACCGGCCCGTTGCAGCCGCTCGCCCCATGCGGGCAGGGCGGCCACCGGCACCGAGAACGCCGTCGCGGTCACCTGTCCGGCGCCGTGGACGCCGGGGCGCACGCCGTGACCGTGGTAGGGGAAGGTCGTCCAGATGCTGCCGGGACTCCCGCGCTCGTCGCCGTAGTAAAAGTGGAACACGCGCCGGTTGTCGAAGTTGACGGTCTGCTTGACCAGTCGCAGCCCGAGCAGGGCGACACAGAAGTCGAGGTCGGGCTGGGCCCGATCGACGGTGGCAGTCACGTGGTGCAGGCCACGCAAAGGAACGGGCATGGTTCCTACCGCGTCAGCAACTCGCGTCCGAACGGGGTGTCGACTTTGGGGCGCACCGCGACGTTGGCCAGCGTCCAGGCGGTGGCATGGATCGTCTGGGTGATGCGGCGCAGCTTGCGGAAGTCGATCTGCTCGACCTCGTCGTCGAGCCCATGGTAGTCCTCGTGGACGCCGCTGAAGTAGAACACGATTGGGATGCCCTGACGGGCGTACTCGTAATGATCGCTGCGATAGAAGAACTGGTTGGGATCGCCGGGGTCGGCATAGGTGTAGTCGTAGCCAATCTCGAGATAGCGGTCGTTGACGCGTTCGACGAGCGCACCGAGCTCGGACGACATCAGCTTGGAGCCGATCACGTAGACGCTGTCCGGCCCGGTGAGCCTGGCATTGGCCGGCGAGCTGTCGCCCGGCGCGCGGCTGCGGCCGATCATGTCGATGTTCAGCTGCGCGACGATCTGATCGATCGGCACGGTCGGGTAATTCGAGAAGTAGCGCGACCCCCACAAGCCTTTCTCCTCGCCCGTGTGCCAGACGAACAGCAACGAGCGGCGCGGTCTCGTGCCAGCCCGGGCCATCGCCTCGGCAATGGCCAGGATCGCCACGGTGCCCGAGCCATCGTCGTCGGCGCCGTTGTAGATCCGGTCGCCGGCCGCGTCGGGGCGCAGCGCGGTGCCAACGTGGTCGTAGTGTGCGCCGAGCGCGACGTACTCGTGCTTGAGGACCGGGTCGCTGCCCTCGAGCACTGCCACGACGTTGGCGGTGCTGACCGGCTCGCGGTGGGTCGCGACCGTCAACCGGACGGTCTTGCGTGCCGACAGCGCGAAGCCGGGCGCCGGCTCTTTGCGCGCCACCCGGCCGAACATCTCACTCGGGCCGATCTGCTCGCCGGCGAAGACCACGCCGATCGCCCGTGCCGACAGCGTCGCGGTCGGCAGCGCCGCGGATTTCACCGTCATCGACCGATCGACGCGCCGCGAGCTGGCCTCCGGGTCGAACGGAGCGGCGATGGTGACCCGCGGAGCGACGGGATACCGCGTCAGGCTGGGCACGAC
>JACDAO010000770.1 GCA_013695405.1 Acidobacteriota bacterium
TTCGTCGCCCGCGCGCAGGGTGCGCCGGTGCGTCGCCGACGGCGCGAAGGCCGCCACAGGCAGCCGGATCGCCTCGCAGGCCCGGCACGACGGACAGGTCGGCCGGTAGAGGAACACGCCCTGGCGACGGTCGCCAGCCGCCAACGCGAGGTCGACTTCGCCGCGGGTCAGCGGCCGCGCCGGCACGCGCAGCGGCAACCGCGCGACGTGGCCGGCCAGGTACGGGCACCGATCCAGCTCGTCGTACACGATGAAGGTGGCGACCACGGCGCCCCAATGGTACTGCGACCCGCCCGCGCTGGCAGCGCCCGCTCGGGGCGCGCCTGATCTACACTTCCGGCCCATGCGTCTGATCTGCCCTCTCGTCGCCACGCTGGCGCTCGTCGCCACGCTCGCCACCTCCGCCTCCGCGCAGCCGAATCCGAACCGCCCGAAGCTGGCGGGCGAGGACTGGGTGCAGCTGTACAACGGCAAGGACCTCACCGGCTGGACCAACGTCGGCCAGGAGAAGTGGACCGTGGAACCCGATGGCGTGCTGCACGGCGTCGCCGTCAGCAAGGGTTACGGCTACCTGAAGACCGACAAGAACTACAAGGACTTCGTGCTCGCGATGCAGTTCAAGTGCGATGGCGACGGCAACAGCGGCGTCTTCTTCCACAGCGAGTTCAAGCCTGGCACCTCCGACATCACCCAGGGCCTGCAGTTCGAGATCGACTGCTCGATGATGAAGCACACCGGCGGACTGTACGGCGACGGCCGCAACTGGATCGTCTGGCCGGCGCCCGAAAACGAAGCGGTGGTGCGGCGCGGCGAGTGGAACGAGTACGTCTTGCAGGTGGTGGGCAACCGCTACATCGCGCGGCTCAACGGCGTGCAGATGATCGACTTCACCGACCCCAACCCGAAGTCGTTCGACGGCGGCATCTCGCTGCAGCTGCACTCGGGCGGCAACGGCGACATGCGCTTCCGCGAGATCTGGATTCGCGACCTCTCCCAGCGGTAGGCCGTAGGCCGTAGGCTGTCGGGCAGCGAGCCGCGAGCCCTCGTGCCCTACTGCGGCACCCGTAGCCGCACGTCGGCGAGCAGGTCGTGCAGGGTCACCGCCAGGTCGCGCAACGAGAAGGGCTTGGCCAGCCGGCCGGCAAACCCCACCTGCTGGTACTCGGCGAGCAGGCCGGTGTCGGCGTAGCCGCTCATCACGATCGCGCAGACCCGCGGGTCGAACCTGCGCAGTTCGGCGAGCGCCTCGGCGCCGCCCATCCCGCCCGGCACCGTCAGGTCCATCACCAGCGCGTCGAACGGCTCGCCGGCGTGCGCGGCCTGGATGTAGCCTTCGACCGCCATCTCGCCATCGGAGACGATTTCCGGCGTGTAGCCGAGCGACCGCAGCATCGACGCGGTGACCGTCGCGATCGACCGGTCGTCGTCCATCACCAGCACCCGGCCCCGGCCGTGCGGCACCGCCAACAGCGGCTGCAGCACCGCGGGTGCCACGCGCTTGGTCGATCGTGGCAGGTAGATGTTGAACGTGGCGCCCGAGCCGAGCGACGACTCGGCGGTGATGAACCCGCCGTGGTTCTGGATCACGGCGTGCGACACCGCCAGCCCCAGCCCGGTCCCCGAGGGCTTGGTGGTGAAGTACGGATCGAAGATGCGATCGAGGTGCTCGACCGGGATCCCCTGGCCCTGATCCTTGATGCTGATCCGCACCAACTGCCGCGGCTCGCGCGGCGCATCGGGCAACGCCGGCAGGCGCACGTTGGCGCAGGTCACCAGCACCTGGCCGCCACGCGACATCGCCTGCTTGGCGTTGAGCACGATGTTGTGCACCACCTGCTCGACCTGGCCCTCGTCGGCTTCGACCGCCCAGAGGTCGGCCGGCACCTCCACGGTGCCCCGGACGTTCGACCCGCTGACCGCGAAGCGCACCGTCGCGTCGACCAGGTGACCGATGTGCATTGCCCGCTTGACCGGGTCGCCACCGCGCGAGAACGTCAGCAACTGGTGGGTCAGCGTGCGTGCGCGCAGGCAGGCCCGCTCGGCCTCCTCGAGCCAGGTCGCGGTCTCGCGTGACAGCGTCTCGTCGTTGCGCGCCAGCGCGATGTTGCCGACCACGGCGGTGAGCACGTTGTTGAAGTCGTGGGCGATCCCGCCGGCCAGCACGCCGAGCGACTCGAGCTTGCTGGCACGCACCCGCTCCTGCATCAGCCGGACGCTCTCGGTGACGTCGCGCACCACCAGCACCACGCCGACGCGCTGGCCCTCGCGGTCGAACATCGGCGCGCCCGTCAGGCTGACCGACAGCCGCGTCCCCTGCCCGGTCATCAGCGAGGCGTTGACCTGCTGTTCTGGAATGCGCCCGATTTCGAGAATCCGCGCCACCGGCACTTCCTGCACGGTGGTGCCGTCCGGGTCCCACAGGCACAGCACGTCGTCGATCGCCTTGAGCAGCGCCGTGTCCTGGGTGCGGCCGGTCAACTGCTCGGCCACCACGTTGAGCATCGTCACGCGGCCCTGCAGGTCGGTGGTGATGACGGCGTCGTCGATGCTGCGCAGCGTGACCGCGAGGCGCTCCTTCTCGGCGGCCAGGTCCTCGCGCGCGCTGGCGTGCAGGTCGGCCATCTTCTGGACCGCCCGCTGTTCCTCGGTGAGCCGGCCGAAGTAGACCTTGTACGAGTGGTAGATGAAGGCGATCGGCACCAGCACGAACAGCGCCACGTACCACGTGCCGTCGCGATACAGGATCGCGCTGAGCGCGACCACGCCGGCGGTCAGGAAGTAGCCCGGAGCGGTCCACAGGAAGTTGTCGTGCCAGCAGCGCCACAACGGCTGTCCGGTAGACAGCGCCACCGCGGTCGAGACGACCAGCGAGTTGGTCAGGAAGTAGGCGGCGGTCGCGCCGATGATCGGCGGGATCGGCAGCGCATCCTCCGGCACCTGGAAGACGGTGCGGATCATCAGCAGGGTGCCGCCGGCGGCGCCCACCGACAAGACCAGCATTGCGCTGTTGAAGACGTGTCGGTAGAGCGGCGACCGGGTCTTGGTGTGGAAGGCCGACTGGACCCAGCCCGACACCGCGGCGATCACCAGGGCGGGCGCGGGGCCGACCGTCAGCATCGCCACCAACAGCGCTGCGAACGAGGTCGACATCGTCGCCCAACCGCGCGCCAGCGGGACGTGAATCTTCAGCGCCGACAGCGCGGAAGCCATCGCCAGCAACCCGACGAACTGCCACGGGTAGTCCTTCACGGTGGGCGCAGCCCAGCCGAGCAGCAGACTGCCTGCCGTGATGACCCCGCCAACGTAGACTCTCAGCCAGACTTGAGAACGGTTCGTCTGCACAGCTGTCCCTGACTGCAGGACCTCTCCAAGCTGCCTATCGGCCCGGGTGCGCCAGAACGTCAATAGTGGAGCCAGGTGGTCAGGCCGCGCAAGCCACCCGCCATGGCTGAGCTTCAAGGCGCGCGATATCGGACCGACCTGACCTGTGACAGGTCGTCGGACCAGACCACCTCGACCTGCCCGCGCGGGGCGCGTCCCAGATATGTGGCCGGCTGGGTCGAGGCCATCGCGGCGGCGACCGCGAGCGGCACGCCGGTCCAGCGACTGGCATGGCCAACAGCCTCGGGCATGGTCAGCGCCGAGCCAGCCAGGGTCAGCGCACCGGCCGCCGACACCCGGCCCGAGGCGTCGGCGATCACGTCGAGGTCGCCGAGCCGGTAGGTGCCCGGAGGCGCGTTGGCGGCCATCATCGCGTCGGTGATCAGCAGGCAGCGCGTTGGTGATTTGGCGCGGGTCATCACCCGGAAGGTGGCCGGCGGCAGGTGATGTCCATCGGCAATCAACGACGCCTGCAGGCGATCGTCGGCCAACTGGTCCCAGATCAGGTTTGGATGGCGGGGCTGCATGGTGGCGCAGCCGTTGCCCAGGTGCGTCGACAGGGTCGCCCCGGCGCGGACCGCGTCACCGATCTGATCCGACGAGGCCGCGCTGTGGCCAATCGCCACCCGGACCCCGTCACGCACGGCGGCCTCGATCACGGCAAGCGCCCCCGGCGACTCGGGTGCAAGGGTCAGCAGCCGAATCTGGCCGTCGGCGGCCTCCTGCCGGCGCCTGAAGTCGTCGACCGAGGCGTCGCGGACGCAGCGCCGCGGATGCGCGCCGCGGGGCCCGTCGACCGGGGAGATGTACGGTCCCTCCATGTGCAGGCCGGCGACCAGCGGATGCCGGGCCGCGAGCACCCGCCGGGCGCAGTCCCGGAAGTGCTCGAACGTCGAAGTGATGATGGTCGGCAGGCAGAGCCCGACCCCGGTGCCGCACATCGCGTCGAGCGACTCGCTGACCGCGTCGGACGACGTCTGTGCGGCGTTGTAGTCGACGCCGGCAAAGCCGTTGACCTGCAGGTCGACGAACGCCGGACCCGACCACTCAGGCATGGCCGGGGATCTGCCGGATGCGACCCAGTTCGCCAATCAGCACCACCACCAGCACGAAGGCGACCAGGTAGGCCGAGGAGCACGCGAAGAACAGCGGGACGTAGCCCGCGGTGTCGACCACCCGCCCGATCATCAACTGCGTGACGAAGCCGGCCGCGCTGCCGACCATGCCGCCGAGGCCGGTGACGGTGCCGACCGCGCGGGCCGGAAACACCTCGGCCGGCAGGATCACATTGCCCCACGCGCCATGGCAGAACATCACGCCGGTGAGGCACAGGACCGCCAGCCACGTCTGCTGGATCTGCGTCAGTGCGAGGAACAGCCCCAGCGCCACCACCGAGACGATGAAGGTGACGGTCTTGCGGGCGCGGTTGACGGTCCAGCCGCGCGACACCAGGTAACTCGGGATGGCGCCCGACATCACGTTGCCGACTGCCAGCGCCGCAAACGGCAGCCAGCCGATCACCGCCAGTTCCGCCAGCGAGATGCCGCGCACCTCCTGCAGGTACTTCGGCACCCAGAACAGCAGGAAGTACGTGATCGGGTCGGTCAGCATCCGGGCCGCGACGCAGCCCCAGGTCTCTTTCATCCGCAGCAGCGTCGCGAGCGCTGGCCGGCTCGCGTCGGCGGCCGTGCGGTCAGCCAGGATCAATGCCCGCTCCTCGTCGCTGATCAGCCGGTGATCCTCCGGCCGGTGGTAGTAGACGTACCAGATCGGAAGCCAGAGAAAGCCCAGTGCGCCCGCGAAGACGAACGCCCACCGCCAGCCGACGTACAGCCCGAGCGCGCCGATGATCGGCACCGCCAGCGTCGAGCCGAGTGCGGTACCGGCGTTGAAGATCCCGACCGCCAGCGCCCGCTCGCGAATCGGGAACCATTCGGCGGCCGCCTTGACACCGCCCGGGATGACCGCGGCTTCGGCGGCGCCGAGGAAGAAGCGCGCCATCTGGAACTGGAAGACCGAGCCGGCCAGCCCGTGGGTCATCGCCGCGACCGACCACGCCGACACGAACACCAGGTAGCCACGCCTGGTGCCGACCACGTCGATGATCCGGCCGCTGACCGCGTACATGATCGCGTAGCTGAGCAGGAACGCCGAGGTGATCTGGCCATACTGCGTCGAGGTGAAACCGATGTCGGCCTGAATCTGCACCGCCAGCACCGACAGCGCCTGACGGTCGAAGTAGTTCAGTTCCGAGGCGAAGCAGAGCAGGATCGCGATGTACCAGCGCAGGTGCCGTACGGGGTGACGCGCCGCGTCGGCCACGTCAGTCCCGGACCCAGGGGGTCGCAGACGAGGACAGCTGCTGCGCGGAGTGGCGATCGAGGTAGACGTGGACGTCGGGGTGGGTCTGCAGGATCGACGCCGGGGTGTGTGGGTCGACCGGACCTTCGACGCTGGCTTTCACCGCGGCGGCCTTCCGTGTATCCGGGACCATGCAGAAGATGCGGCGCGCCTTCAGGATCTGGCGCACCGACATGCTCAGGGCCTGGCTCGGCACCTCGTCGAGCGATCCGAACCAGCCCTCGCCGACCTGCTGCTGGCGGCAGGCCCGGTCGAGCGACACCACCAGGTACGGCTGCTCGGTCTCGAAGTCGGCGGGCGGGTCGTTGAACGCCAGATGCGCGTTCTCGCCGATGCCGACGCACGCCACGTCGACCGGCGCCGCGCCGATCGCCGCCGCCGCCTGCCGGCAGGTCTCTGCCGGGTCGCCCTCGCCGTCAAGCAGGTAGGCCGATCCAATCGGTACCCGTTCGAACAGGCGCTCGCGCAGATACTTCCGGAAGCTGGCCGGGTGCGTCGGCGGCAGCCCGATGTACTCGTCGAGGTGGAAGGCGTCGACCTGCCCCCAGGGCACGTCGCTGCGCGCGACCAGCGCGTCGAGGAAGGCGAACTGTGACGCGCCGGTGGCGACGATGACGCGGGCGCGCCCGCGCTCCCGCACCGCCTCGGCGATGGCCTGTGCCGCGTCAGCCGCTGCGGCGGCGCCGAGTGCCTCAGGATCCTCGAACACCTGGATCTTCATGGGCGCGCACTCTAGCACACCGCCCCACCCCGAGAGGCAATCGGTGGCTGGTACACTGGTTGATCGATGTCGAGCTCTCCCTCCTCGCCGATCCGCGACATCGTGATTCGCGGCGCGCGCACGCACAATCTCAAGAACATCGACGTGACGCTGCCGGCGCGCAAGCTGATCGTCATCACCGGCGTGTCCGGGTCCGGCAAGTCGTCGCTGGCCTTCGACACCATCTACGCGGAAGGGCAGCGGCGGTACGTCGAGTCGCTGTCGGCCTACGCGCGGCAGTTCCTCGAGCGGATGCAGCGTCCCGATGTCGACGCGATTCACGGCATCTCGCCGGCAATCGCGATCCGGCAGAAGAACAGCATCCGCAACCCGCGCAGTACGGTCGGCACCACCACCGAGATTCACGATTACCTGCGATTGCTGTTCGCACGGGTCGGCCGGACCATCTGTCGCAACTGCGGGCGCGAGGTGATCCGCGAGTCGGCCGAGATCGTCGCGCAGCGGCTCGCCGCGCTGCCCGACGGCAACCGCCTGTTGCTCGGCTTCGACATGCCGGTGGTCAGCCTCGACGAACGCGTCGTCGACGACGAGTCGGGGCGCGACGACGAGGATGATCGCGAGCTGCGGACGCGCGGCGGCCGCGACCCGCAGCGCGCGCTCGACGCCACGCTCGAGACGCTGCGCCGACGCGGCTTCACCCGCGTGCTGATCGACGGCGAGGCCATCAACCTCGCCGACGTGCCGATGGCGACGCTGGCCGGCCGGGCGACCCTCGAGGTGATTGTCGACCGCATCAAGATTGGTCCGGACATCGTCGCGCGGATCACCGACTCGCTCGAGATCGCCTACCAGGAGGGCGGTGGCGCCGCCTTCGCGATCCAGCTCGCCGACACTTCACGCCCCAGTCCCCAGCCCCCAGCCCCCAGCCCCCAGCCCCCGGTCCGCCACGTCTTCTCGGAGCGCTTCGAGTGCCGCACCTGCGGCATTCCGTACGAGGTTCCGCAGCCGCGGCTGTTCTCGTTCAACAACCCGTTCGGGGCGTGCCCGACCTGCCACGGCTTCGGCAACGTGATGGAGCTGGATTTCGGGCTGGTCGTGCCGTCGCCGGCCAAGTCGCTGGCACAGGGCGCCATCGATCCCTGGACCAAGCCGCAATATCGCGGCTACCAGACGCATCTCAAGCGCCAGGGGCGCGACGGCAAGGTCCGGATGGACGTGCCATGGGAGCAGTTGACCGACAGCGAGCGCGCGTTCGTCATTGACGGCGACGGCAGCTACGAGGGAGTGCGGGGCTTTTTCGCCCTGCTCGAGCGCAAGAAGTACAAGGTGCACGTCCGCGTGTTCCTGAGCAGGTACCGCGGCTACCAGACCTGTCCGGACTGCTACGGCGCCCGGCTCCGGCGCGAAGCCCGCGACGTGCGCATCCAGGGGCTGACCATCGACGCGATCTGCGCGATGACGGTGGGTGAGGCGCTCGACTTCTACACCGCGCTGGCGTTGTCGCCTCGCGACCTGGCGATTGCCGACAAGCTGCAGCTCGAGGTCATCAAGCGGCTGACGTTCCTGAGCAACGTCGGGCTCGAGTACCTGACCCTCGATCGCCTGTCGTCGACGCTGTCGGGCGGCGAGTCGCAGCGCATCAGTTTGGCGACGTCGCTGGGATCGGCGCTGGTCGGCACGCTGTACGTGCTCGACGAGCCGTCGATTGGCCTGCACCCGCGCGACAACCTGCGGCTGATCAACATCCTCCGCCAGCTGCGCGATCAGGGCAACACGGTGCTTGTGGTCGAGCACGACGCCGACATGATCGCGGTCGCCGACGAGATCATCGACATGGGACTCGGCGCTGGCGAACTCGGCGGCCGGGTCGTCTACGCCGGCAACCTCGAGGGCCTGCGCCGCGATCCGCGGTCACTGACCGGCAAGTATCTCCGCGACGACCTCGCGATTCCCATCCCGGGCGTCCGGCGCAAGCCGACAGGTCAGCGACTGCGTGTGCTCGGCGCCTCGGAACACAACCTGAAGCACATCGACGTCGAGATCCCGCTCGGGCTGCTGACGGTGGTCACCGGCGTCTCAGGCTCCGGCAAGTCGACCCTGGTCCACGACGTCATCTACGCCGGTATCAAGCGGGCCAAAGGCGACTGGGACAAGGGCGTCGGTGCCTGCCGTCGCCTCGAGGGGATCGAGTGCGTCTCCGACGTGGTGCTGGTCGACCAGGCGCCGATTGGCCGCACGCCGCGTTCCAATCCGGTCACCTACCTGAAGGCCTTCGATCCGATCCGCGAGCTGTTCGCCTCGACCAAGGACGCCCGGACCCGCGGCCTGACCGCGAGCAGCTTCTCGTTCAATGTGCCGGGCGGCCGCTGCGATGCCTGCGAAGGCGAGGGGCAGGTCCGGGTCGAGATGCAGTTCCTGGCCGACGTGTTCGTGCCATGTGACGTGTGCGACGGCACCCGCTTCCGCCCGCAGGTGCTCGAGGTGACGTACCGCGGCAAGAACGTGCACGAGGTCCTCGACCTGACCGTCCGCGAGGCGCTGCAGTTCTTCAACGGCTCGCCCAAGGTGCTGCGCCGCCTGCAGGTGCTCGACGAGATCGGGCTCGGCTACCTCCGCCTCGGCCAGCCGGCGACGACGCTGTCGGGCGGCGAGGCGCAGCGCATCAAGATCGCGTCGCACCTGTCGTCACAGGGGGGCGACCGGATGCTCTACATCCTCGACGAGCCGACCACCGGGCTGCACTTTGACGACATCGCCAAGCTGCTGGCCGCCTTCCGCAAGCTGCTGGCGGCCGGACACTCGCTCCTGGTCATCGAGCACAACCTCGACGTCATCAAGACCGCGGACTGGGTGATTGATCTCGGTCCCGAAGGTGGCCAGGGCGGCGGCCTGGTCGTCGCCGTCGGATCCCCGGAGACGGTGGCCGAGATCGAGGCCTCGCACACCGGGCGTCATCTCCGACCGGTCCTCGAGGGCCACCGGGCGCTACACTAGCCGCGATGCCTTCCCGTCGACTGCTCCCCGTCGTCGCTCTGCTTGCTGCCGCGTTCCCCAGCTACGCGCAGGCGCCGGCTTCTCCGTCCGCCGAACCACGCATGTCCTACGACCGCGTGGTCGCCCAGCTGCGCTCGCCCGAGGCCGACGTCCGGCGCGACGGCTTGCGCGCGCTCGGCGCCACCGGCTATCCGGATGCGATCGCCCCGATCAGTCAGTTGCTGGCCGATCCCGAAGACGACATCCAGCTGGAGGCGATCTATACGCTGCTGAGCTTCTACCACGTCGAGAAGCCGGCCGTGGTCAAGCGGCGGCGGGGACTGGTGGTGGAGACGCGGTCGCGGAGCGCGGCGCAGGCGATCTACGAGCGCGGGCCGTTCGGCTTGATCCCGCAGCCGGTGCCCATCGAGCTGACCAATGCGCTCGGTCAGGCGATGTTCGACAACAGCGCGCGGGTGCGGCGTGAAGCGGTCTACGGGCTCGGCGTGATGGGACGGTCGCCGCTGGATTCGTATGCGGCCGACGCGCTGGCGCGGTCGCTGCAGGATCGCGACACCGACGTCAGGGAGGCCGCGGCCCGCGTAATCGGGGGGCTGCGAGTGACCACCGCGGGCGACGCGCTGGTGGCGGCCCTGAACGACGACCAGACCCGGGTGGCGACCGCCGCGATGCGCTCGCTCGGCGACATCAAGGCGTGGCAGGCCCTGCAGGCGCTGACCGACCAGTTTCAGTACTACCAGAGCAAGGGGCCGCGTGCCGAGGCGGCGTTCGACGCGCTGGCGCGGATCGCGCACGCCTCGAGTCAGCCGATGTTCAGTGCGCAGCTGACCTCGTCGTCGGCCAACCTGCG
>JACDAO010000773.1 GCA_013695405.1 Acidobacteriota bacterium
GTGATGGCGCTGCCGGCCCGCAACGCCGTCGTGGCGCGTAGCAGCGGCGCGCTGACGCGGACGTCGACGGCGAGGCGTCCGGCCCGACGGCGCGCGGCGCCGGTGCCGGTGTAGAGCACGAAACGGATCGGTCCGGCAGTGCGGCTGCCCGGCTCGGCGACGGCGAGATCGATGTGATCGTTGCCGGCCACGACGCTGAGGACCGGGTTGGTGACGGTGACCTCGGCGCCCCCACCGATGGCCGTGCGGACCGCGGTGATTGCCGCGGCAATCGCGCTGGCCGTCACTGGCGTGGCGGGTGGCGCCGGCGCTGCCTGCAGCGGACGTGCGGCCAGCAGCACCAGCGCGGCCCAGGACACCAGCGTGGCGATTCCGACGCCGGCACGACGCGTGACAGACGGCTCAGCGGGCAAGGTTGTTGACCTGCGACAGCATCTCGTCGGCGGTGCGAATGACCTTGGAGTTGGCCTCGTACGCGCGCTGGCCGAGAATCATGTTGACCATCTCCTCGACGATGCTGACGTTGGATTCCTCGAGGAATCCCTGCTGCAGCGTGCCCATGCCCTCGGTGCCCGGCAGCCCGGTGGTCGGGTCGCCCGAGGCCGTGGTCACCGAGAACAGGTTGCTGCCCATCGCGTGCAGACCCGCCGGATTCTGGAAACTGGCCAGTTCGATCGTCCCGACCTGCTGCGGTGCGCTCTCGCCCGCCACGGCCGCCGAGACGATGCCGTCCTTGGAGATCGTCACCGAGACCGCGGCCGACGGAATGGTGATCGATGGCTCCAGCACGTAGCCCTCGTTGGTGACCAGCGCGCCATCCTGATTGAGATGCAGGTTGCCGGCCCGGGTGTACGCGGTCTGGCCGTCGGGCAGGGTCACCTGCAGGAAGCCGCGGCCTTCAATGGCCAGGTCGAGCGGGCTGTTGGTGGCGCGCAGGTTACCGGCGGCGAAGTCGCGCGAGATCGCCACCGGCTTGGCGCCGAGACCCAGTTCCATGCCGACCGGCGACTCGGCGGTGGAGTTGGTCGGAGACCCGGGCGCCGTGATCTGCTGGTAGACGAGATCCTCGAACTCGACCCGGCTCTTCTTGAAGCCCGACGTGTTCACGTTGGCCAGGTTGTGCGCGATGTTGTCGATGTTGGCCTGCTGCGCGTTCATACCGCTCGCGGCGGTGTACATCGCTCGAATCATTGTCGTCCCCGTTCTGCCGATATCCGTGGTGGCCAGTTCCGGGCGTTGGCCCTGCGGTCACGCCGCCTGCCCCGCCCCACTCGCCGCCTCTGTGCCGCTGATCGCGGCGGTGCCGGTGGCCGCTAGCGGCGGCCGAATTCGCTGATCGCCCGTCCGTCGAGCTCGGTGCTGAGGATGTTGAGCCCGCGCTGCAGGGCCTCGAACCCACGCGAGACCTCGGTCAGCGCCACCATCCGCTCGACCACCGAGACGTTGGACCCCTCGAGCATGCCCGAGCGCACCAGCGCATCAGGCTGCTCGGTGGGTGTCAGACTCGCGGGCGCACGGAAGCGACCGAGCTCCTCGCGCTGCAACTGGCCGTACGACACGAAGTCGACGACCTTGAGCTTGCCTACCGTCTGCGCTCCTGCGGTCACCGTGCCATCGCCGGAGACACTGAGTGGGCCTGACGCGACGACTTTGAGCGGCCCCTCCGTGCCCTCGACCGGGAATCCGTCGGCCGTCGTCAGCGAGCCGTTAGCGCTCAGGGAGAAGTTGCCGTTGCGCGTGTAGCGCGTGCCCTGCGGTGTGTCGACGACGAAGAAGCCCTTGCCCTCGATTGCGAAGTCGAGGTCACGGCCGGTCCTCTCGAGCGACCCGGACCGGAAGTCGAGATGCCCGGGTCCTGGCGTCACGTCGACCGCCGACTGGAGGACATTCTGGAAATCCGGCCGTTCGGCCGCCTTGGAGATGACGCGCTCGGACTTGTAGCCCGCCGTCTTGGCGTTGGCGATGTCGGAGGCCAGCCGATCGAGCTGCTCCATCCGGGTGCGCATCCCGCTCAGTGCCGCGTAAGTGCCGCCTGCCATGTGTGCTCCTGACGTGAGGTGTCGACGATCAGGTCTTCGCTGCCGGCCTGTCCGTCCAGCCGTACCCATGCAAAGCCCGGTCCCCAGGTGTGGCGCCAGCTGGCGGCACGCCCGGCGCGAGCCGCGTCGGTGATGCGTCGCGCCGCCTGCGCCAGCGAGAGCCGCGGTGCCGGTGCGGCGTCTGGCGTCATCGCTGTGCCGTACGCGGCCAGCAACTGCCGCATCAGGGTGTCGCCGACCAGGTACGGCCGCACCCGGGCGCCGATGCCCGACTGCAGCGCGGCAATCGCCGTGCGCGGCAGTCGCGCGGTGACCGCGAGTTGCAGCGTGCCGTCGCGCTCGCTGTCCAGCGGCACGACGCCGAGCGCCTCGATCACGGTGCGTGACAGCCCTGCGACCGGCGTCCGCACCGTGTCGAGATCGATCTGGGTGAGGAAGCCGACCCCGGCCTGCCGTGCCAGCGCATGGACCACGGTGGTTTCGTCGATCGCCCCGCTGGCCAGTAACTGGGCGCCGAGCCGCAGACCGGTGTGGGCCTGCAGGTGAAGCGCGCGCTGGAGGACCTCGGGCGTGATCGCGCGGCTGGCCAGCAGCGCGGTGCCGAGCCGCACCGGCGGCATCGAGGCCACCGGCGCAATCGGTGGTGGCTGCAGCGCGTCGAGCTGCCGGGCGGTGTCGGTGGTCAGGCAGTCGGCGGTGCAGTACCACTGACCGTCGAAGGCCAGGCCCGATCGCTGCAGCAGTGACGG
>JACDAO010000784.1 GCA_013695405.1 Acidobacteriota bacterium
GTCGACGAACCCCCGAACACGCTGGAGGTCCACAGTTACGGCGTCACAGATCGCGGACGTCGCCGGCCTACCAACGAGGATCACTTCCTCGTTGCTGAACTCACCAAAGCGATGCACGTCCGCCAAACGAGCCTCGCAGCGCCGCCGGCCAACGGCAGTTCGCATCGCGGCCACTTGTTCCTGGTTGCGGACGGCATGGGAGGGCATCGTGCGGGCGAGCACGCGAGCGCACTCGCCGTCACCGTGATCGAACGGTTTGCCCTGAACACGCTTCAGTGGTTTCTGCCGCTGAAAGCGGCTCAGCTCGATGAAGTCGCCATCGACTTCCAGGGCGCCGTGGAAGAGGCCGACGCGACGATCGTGGCGGCGGGTGCTCACGACGCCGCACTGCGTGGGATGGGAACCACGCTGACCCTGGCGTATCTCTATGAAGCAGAGCTGGTGGTCGTGCACGTGGGAGATAGCCGCGCCTATCTGTTCCGGGCCGGAGCCCTGCGTCAACTCACGACCGATCATACCGTGGTCGGCGAGATGGTACGGCGCGGTGAGATTGGCGCCGCCGAAGCGCGGCGGCATGACCTCCGTCATGTCATCACCAATGTGGTGGGCGGCAACGAGGCCGGCGTACAAGCGGAAACGCACAGCGTGCCGGTGGCGGCGGGGGACCAGCTCCTGCTCTGTTCAGACGGTCTCACCGAGATGCTCTCGCACGCCGAGATCACGGAGGTGTTGCGCGGCGAGCGCGAACCCGAGGCGGCATGCAGTCGCCTGGTGTCGCTTGCGAATGAGCGTGGAGGCAAAGACAACATCACCGTCATCGTCGCCCGGTTCGACCGCCCGCGCGAAGCCGTGTAGGTGACACCCGGCGTGTGGCAGCAGGGCGTGCCCGTCGCACGCCCGTGTACGGATGCCGCGGGAGCAACGTTCTGGTGAGCGTCCACCACGCCGTGGTCGGCCCTTGGTGGGCCGACCTATCCGCAGGCGCCGCGGGCCAGCGCTCGAGGTCGCACGCCTGCAGGAGGCGTTCGCCGCGCTCAGGGCCGGTGCCGAGACGAACTCGTCGAGTGGCGGCCGCGTCGGTGGGCCCAGATTTGTGGCAACAGTTCGATGCGCGGGTGCCGCACGTCGAGGAAGGAGCAGGAGCATGTCACCCGACCAGAGGAAGACGTTCACAGCCAGGACCGGCACGGCCGGACCACCGAGGCGCATGGAGGAGCTGCCCGCGGCGTCGTTCGAGGCGCCCGATCCCGAGGTACTGGACGCGCGGCAGGCGCGCATCCGGGAAGTCCGCCGGAAGGCGCCGGAACTGCGCGAAGGCGATCAGGCGGCGCCGAGCTTCGACGTCGAGGACGTGCCGCCGACCGACAGTGACGAGAACGAGGAAGGCTCCTGAACCGTACGCTCTCAGGTGAACAGAGGTCAGACATGCCGAATACGGTTGCGTTCCTCCGAAACATCGCCTTGACGGCCGCGCACACGGGTGGCCAGACCTCCACGGTCGGTGAGCCGAGCGTCGCCACGAACGGACCCAACATCTTCTTCACGGGCAATTGGTTCGCGAGCCGATCGAGCAGCAACGGCACGAACTGGCAGCAGGTGGACCCGTTCACGACACTGCCTCCTGCCGACGGCGGCTTCTGCTGCGACCAGACGACGCTCTTCGTGCCGAGCCACGGCGTCACCGTGTGGCTGCTGCAGTACATCGAGCAGGCCAACACGAACACGCTGCGCGTCGCGGTCAACGCGAGCGCGGAGCTGGACACGCTGGGCTGGAACTTCTGGGACCTGCGGCCAGCGGACGTCAACCCGGACTGGGCGGGCGAGTGGTTCGACTACAACCACGCCGTCATCTCCGAGGCATTCCTCTACGTGGGGACGAACGTGTTCACCGTGGGCAACGACACGTGGACCCGATCGGTCGTGTTCAGGATTCCCCTGGACACGCTCGCCGCGGGCGGTGCGCTCACCTACGACTACTTCGAGAGCACCGAGAACTTCTCGTTGCGGTGCGCGCAGGGTACGACCGGCACCATGTACATCGCGAGCCACAACACGCTGTCGCAGCTGCGGGTGTTTGCCTGGCCGGAGGGAAGCAGCACGATCACCGCCACCGACGTGGACGTCACACCGTGGCGCGCGGGGAGCTACAGCGCCCCCGGGCCCGACGGCCGGAACTGGATGAGCCGCTGCGACCCGCGCATCACCGGTGTCTGGTGCGCCCTCGGGCACGTCGGCATCATGTGGTCGGCTAACCGGGATGCTCCGCGCCGGCCGCTGCCGCACGTCAGGGTCGTCATTCTCGACGAGGCCACGATGACCGTCGCGCACGAGCCGGACATCTGGCACGCGCAGCATGCGTATGCCTACGTCGACGGAGCGCCCAACGCCGACGGCGACGTGGGCATCACGGTGTTCCGCGGTGGCGGGCCGGTGTTCCCCGGGCAGGTGGTGGGGTTCCTCGACCAGGTGCCGGCATGGACGCTGCGCGTGGCACGCAGCGGGACGGACGGCCCGACTGATGGCAAGTGGGGCGACTACCTGAGCTGCCGGCGGCATGCGCCCGATGGCCGCACGTGGATTGCGGCCGGCTTCACGCTGCGCGGCGGCGGCGGTCGAACGAACATCGAGCCGCGCTACGTACACTTCGCGCGCAAGGGACACGGCGCCACGTAGGCCGAGCGCGCGTCGGTCCGGGCCTACGGGGCTCGGGCCCGCGCGATCGCTGGCGCGTGCGCCAGGAGGTACGCCGGCACGCTTCGGTGCTGGCGCTAGACGAGCAGGCGAAGAGCGTAGCCGACCATCACGAGCCGGAACAGCCGCGCGTAGCCGTCCTCGCCAATCGTCCACGTGAAGCGACGGCCCGCGATGGTCGCGACGGCCATCAGCGGTACGCAGAGGATCGCGAGCTGCAGGTGCGCCGCGCCGACCAGGCCCGCCTCGCCGAAGACCGCGACCTTCGTGAGGTCGGCTGTCGCCGACACGATCGCCGCGGCCCCTACCGTCTGCATCCGACCGAGCCCGAGGCTGCGCACCGCGATGCCCTTGAGCGGACCAGACGTGCCGGAGAATCCCGACGTCGCGCCCGCAGCCGCCGCCAGGGCCGGCGCGAGCGGGGCGGACCACGCGCGGTCGACGCGTCCTTCGCCGAGGAGCGCCACGGCCACTGCGACGAACACGCCGACCCGCACCACCGCGTCGGGCGCTGCCACCAGGAGATGCGCGCCCGCGAGCGCGCCGAGCACGGTGCCCAGCGTGATCACCGCGGCGGCCTTCCACGGCAGCGTCGTCCGGTAGGCCCAGAGCTTCACGACGTTGTTGGCCGCCAGCAGCAGCGCCGCGAACGCGATGCCCTCCTTGACGCCGAGCGCGAGCGTCAGGAGGGGCGCGAGGACGAGCGAGCCGCCGAGGCCCGCCGACGCCGAGACGAAGAACCCGACCGCGATGCCGAGCAGCAGCAGACCATCGAACAGGAGCGTTTCTGGCACGTCACCTGCCATGTCCGATGGCGTGCCCCACCGGCTGCATCCTCACGGGGTCACTTGAGCCGAACGAGCTGGCCAGGCTTCAGCAGAATCGCCGGCCCGGCTTCGTCGTCCTCGCCGGGGAGGGCGAACTCCACGCCGTCGCCGGGTGCGACACCAGACGGCTTCCACGTGCCATCCTCGAACACCACCTCGAACACCTTGAACGCGAAGGTGACCTTGGCGTGCCCCTTGAACGTGATCTCGGTGCTGCCGGTGACGCTGCCCTTGACCGTGACGTTGGCACCAACGGCGCCGGCCAGCGCGTTCGCGTCGGCCGACACCTCGGTGCCGCGCTCGGACTTGGCCGTCACGCTGATGGCATCCGACTTCAGCACGTCGAAGATGATGTACTCCTGCGTCTCGTCGTTGCCGAAGTACGGCGCGACGAACACGTTCGAGGTGTCCAGCGTGCCGCTGGCCAGGTACTTCCCCAGCGCGAACGGCGTGACGCTCGTCGACTCGACGTTGTCGAAGCGGAACTGCACGGTGCGCGCCTGCTTGAAGGCCACCGACAGCGACGGCAGGCTGATACCGCCTCCCAGCCCGGCGAGCGCATCGGCGAGCAGCTTGAGGCCGATGCCGACGTCGAGGTCGCTGGTGCGCTCGCCGCCGATGCCCGCCACGGCCGTGGGGGCGCCCACCGAAGGCAGCGGTCCGCTCGATGTCCACACTTCCGAGATCGACCCGAGCTTCTCCACGCTCGTGCCATCGCGCCCGAGGACGTCCATCGGCTCGATGCCCACACGCGGCAGCTTCACGAGGTTGTACCCGCGCTTGTTCAACTCCCTGGTTACCGGATCCTTGCACAGCGCCACAGGCACCTCCGCATCGACCTGAACGCTGCGGGCGGCCGCTTCGTACACAATTCCGTTCGCTTTGGCCGGACGGACAGTTTCATACGATCAGGCGCTACACCGACTGCCGCGTCGGTGCGTGCGACCAGGCCCTCCTTCATGACGTCCACGCCCGACTCTCGGCCATCCGCCACACTGCTGCTCCGGCTGCGCTCCGCACCGGACGGCGCGGACGTCTACCCAGTGGACATCACCCTCGACGGCGAGGGCAGTCTCACGGCGCAGGCCACCGTGCCCGCGGACGCCCTCACCGCCTGCGAGTCGAGCCCGTGGGAGTACGGCCGTCGTCTGGGCGACGCGTTGTTTGCCGATGCCGGCCTGCGCCGGGCGCTGGCGTATGCGCGCGGGCTCGCGCCCCGGGTCTCGCTGTGCCTGCAGGTGGACGCCCCGTCGCTGCAGGACCTGCTGTGGGAGCGCCTGATCCTCGTGGACGGCGGCCAGGAGACGGTGCTCGCGACCGACTCGCGCGTGGCGCTCTCACGCCGTATTCCATCGGAGACGCCCGCGCTGCCACCCGGCCGCGGCGCGTTCAGCCTCCTGCTGGTGCTGTCGTCCCCCGTGGAGCTGCAGCGCACGCCCGAGGGGTCGCTGCAGCCACTCGACGTGAGCGCCGAGGTCTCCGCCCTGCGCGAGGCCTGGACGCCTCTGGTGGAACGCGGGCAACTGCGCGTCACGATCCTGGGTCGGCTGGAGGAGGCCCTCGCGGCGAGCCTGCGGCAGGCGGGTTACGACGTGGACTCCGAGCCCGCGACGCTCGACGCGATCGTGGACCGCCTCGATTCGGTGGACAGCCTGCACCTGATCGCCCACGGCACCTTCAAGAACGGGCGCGCCACGCTGCTGCTGGAGAACGTGGAGGGCGGCGCCGCGGCCACGCCCGAGGACGCCTTCGTGTCGCGCCTCGGCCACGACACGCTGCGGCTGGTGTTCCTGCAGGCGTGCAAGAGCGCGGCGCGGCAGCCGGGCGCCCTCAACGTGATGAGTGGCCTGGCGCCGAAGCTCACCGGACGGGCCGCCGGCGTGGTCGCCATGCAGGACTTCGTGCGCATGGAGGACGCACGTCGATTCGCGCAGGCGTTCTACGACGCGCTGCTCCGCAGCGGCAACGCCGACGAGGCGGCCAACGCCGGCCGCCGCGCGATCTACCGGCCCGACAGCGGCAACTGGGCGATTCCGGCGGTCTACCTCGCTCCGAAGGCGACGTGCCTGTGGCAGCCGGATCCCGTGCTCAAGGCCATCCACGAGCTCGCCAAGAAGTTCAAGGGGCGGAGCGACGCGAAGCACCCCTTCCCGATCGAGGCGATTCGGCAGTGGCCGGACATATCGTCCAAGATGGAGACCAGCCCGCCCGGTCCTCGCGTCAGGATCCGGGACGCGGTCGATGCGGCGCTGTGTCCGCCCCAGGGAGAGGGGAGCGCCATCGTCGTCATCACCGGCAATCACGGCCGCGCGAAGACGGCGCAGTTGCAGGCGCTGTACGTGCACCACGCCGGGCAGCTGCAGCGCGACAGCGACCGGCTGCCCTTCTACGTGCACCTGAGCGCGATCCCGGCCGGAGACGAGGCACTGGAGGAGGTGCTCGCTGAAGGCATCGCGCTGAC
>JACDAO010000796.1 GCA_013695405.1 Acidobacteriota bacterium
ACGCGAGACACGAGGGCGCCGCTGACCAGACTGCCGAGTGGCATGCCGCCGCGGAACGCCACCATGTAGATGCTCATCACGCGGCCACGCATCCCGTCGGGTGCCACCAGCTGCACCAGCGACGTGACCAGCGAGGTGGTGATGATCGCCGCCAGGCCGCCGACAAACAGCAGCACATACGTCAGCGGCAGTGAACGCGACCAGGCGACGGCGATGATCAGCAGGCTGAACAGCGCCTGCAGCCGCAGCAGCAGCCGGCCCATCCCGTCGAAGCGGCCGAGCCAGGCGACCACCAGCGCCCCGGCGACGGCGCCGGCGCCCGACCACGACATCATCCGGCTGTACTCCTCGACGCCCTGGCCGAACACCTGCTGGGCCAGCACTGGCAGGAAGGTCTGCAGCGGCAGGCCGAGAAAGGTCGAGGCGGTGGCGACGACGGTCAGCGAGACCAGGGTCGGCTCGCTGCGCACGTAGTCGAGACCGCCACGCATCTCGGTCCACATCGGCTTGGCGGAGGCCGGCTTCACGTGTGCGACCCGCAGTGACGCCAGCGCGAGGATCACTGCGAGGAACGACAGTGCGTTGAGCCCGAAACAGGCGGCGATGCCGAACGTCGCCAGGGTCGTGCCGGCCAGCAGCGGGCCGATCACGCGCGACAGGTTGAACTGAATCGAGTTGAGGGCGATCGCGTTGGGCAGGTCCTTCTTCGGCACCAGGGACGGGATCAGCGACTGGTAGGCAGGGCCGCCGAAGGCCTGGGCAAAGCCGGTACAACACGACAGCAGCAGCACGTGCCAGATCCGCACGACGTCGAGCCAGACCAGCGCGGCCAGCAGCGCCGCCGCGGTCAGTTGCACCACCTGCGAGCTGATCAGCAGCTTGCGGCGGTTGTGGCGATCCGCCACCACGCCGCCGACCAGCGTGAACAACAGGATCGGCAGTTCTCCGAGGAACGAGTCGAGGCCGAGGTACCACGCCGAGCCGGTCAGCGACAGCACCAGCCAGTTCTGCGCCAGCTTCTGCATCCAGGTGCCGACGGTCGAGACGAACGCGCCGGTCCACAGGATCCGGAAGTCGCGAGCGGTCAGCGCGGCTCCCAGGCGTCGGAGCGCGCCAGTCACCGCCGGCATCAGGCCGGGTTCCGACAGGTCCGGCGCGGGCGGCACGGCGGGCGAGGTCAAGCCCGAAGAGGATACAATGCGGCGGTTTCCCTGGAACGTCATTGAAAGGATGATCCGGACGTGACACAACCAACTTCTCGACGCGACTTCTTTCGCACGGTGGGCGTGGGCGCGGTGGCTGCCGCCGGCACCGCCGCCATCGTCCCGACCGCCTCGGCACGCCCGGCGCCGGCTCCCGCCAAGAGCCGCGTAATCGGGGCCAACGACCGCATCAACGTCGGCTTTGTCGGCTGCGGCGGGCGGATGAACACCCACATCACGCACATCGTGGGCCGCCACAAGGGCAAGGCGGACGTGCAGGCGATCGCCGTCAACGACATCTGGGAGACGCGCAAGCAGGCCGCGCGCGAGAAGACCGGCGTCGACGCCGCGGCGGTTCATCACGACTACCGTGAGCTGGTGACCCGTCCCGACATCGACGCGGTCGTGATCGGATCGCCCGACCACTGGCACTTCGCGCATGCGATGGCCGCGCTCGAGGCCGGCAAGGACGTCTACCTCGAAAAGCCGATGACCTACACCGCGGACGAGGCACGGCGGATCGCCGAGTACGTCAAGTCGAGCGGTCGGATCCTGCAGGTCGGCAGCCAGTACACCTCACTCGATCACTTCCACAAGGCCCGCAAGGTCGTCGAGGACGGACTGATCGGCCAGGTGGTCTGGACCTCGGGCGGGTTCGGCCGCAACAGCACCAAGCGCGGCAACGAGTGGAACTACCGGATCGATCCGGACGCCAACGAGTCCAACCTCGACTGGAAGGCGTTCATCGGCAACGCGCCGAAGCGCGATTTCGATCCGGCCCGCTACTTCCGCTGGCGCAAGTACTGGGACTACTCGGGCGGCATCGCCACCGACCTCTTCTACCACACGGTCTCGCCACTGCTGATGACGGTCGGCCCCGAGTTCCCGGTGCGGGTCAGTGCCAGCGGCGGCATCTACATCCAGAAGGACCGCGAGGTTCCCGACACGTTCTTCATGAACGTCGACTACCCGTCCTGGACGATGCAGCTGGCCTGCTCGGTGACCAGCGGCAAGGGTGCGCCGCTGATCATCCACGGCTCGGAGGGGACGTTGATCGTCGCCGAGGACAGCGAGGCCTTCAACAACACCGAGATGGTGGTGGTCCCGGATCGCGACTACAAGGACGACTTCGTCAAGAAGACCGGCAAGGAAGAGATGCGGATCGCGGTCCAGCCGTTCGTGCGCGGCGAACACCCGCACATGGACAACTTCCTCGACTCGGTGCGCAGCCGCGAGAAGCCGAACCTCGACGCCGAGCTCGGGTACAAGGCGATGACCGCGATTGCCGGCGGCGTGACCGCCTACCGCAAGAACAAGGTGGTCGTCGTCGATCCCCGCTCGCAGAAGTTCACGTAAGAGACAGGTGTTCATGAGCGGACCGGTTTCACAGTTCATCGATCGCCACTACCGGCACTTCAACGCGGCGGCGCTCAAGGACGCCGCCGACGCGTACAGTGCCCACCTCGCCGGCGGCGGATCGATGCTCGTCACGCTGGCCGGCGCGATGAGCACGGCCGAACTCGGGTGTTCCCTGGCGGAGATGATCCGCCAGGGCAAGGTCACGGCGATCTGCTGCACCGGCGCCAACCTCGAGGAAGACGTCTTCAATCTGGTCGCGCACGACCACTACGAGCGACTGCCGCACTACCGCGACCTGACCCCGGCCGACGAGCAGGCGCTGCTGGCGCGGCACCTGAACCGGGTCACCGACACCTGCATCCCCGAACACGAGGCGATGCGCCGGATTGAAACAGCGGTGCTGGAGCGCTGGGTAGCGCACGATCGCGCCGGCACGCCGCTGTTCCCGCACCAGTTCCTCTACGAGATCCTGCTCAGCGGCGAACTCGACGCGCAATATCAGATCGACCCGGCTGATTCGTGGCTGGTCGCCGCCGCGCAGCGGCAGTTGCCGATGTTCGTGCCCGGCTGGGAGGACTCGACGCTCGGCAACATGTACGCCGGGCACTGCATCGCCGGAGACCTCACGCAGGTCCATACGGTGCGCACCGGGATCGAGTACATGATGGCGCTGGCCGAGTGGTATCAGCAGGTGGCGCCGGCCTCGTCGATTGGTTTCTTCCAGATTGGCGGCGGCATCGCCGGCGACTTTCCGATTTGCGTCGTGCCGATGCTGCACCAGGATCTGCAGCGTCCCGAAGTGCCTTTGTGGGGCTACTTCTGCCAGATCAGCGACTCGACCACCAGCTACGGCTCGTACTCGGGCGCCGTCCCCAACGAGAAGATCACCTGGGGCAAGCTCGGCGTCGACACGCCGAAGTTCATCATCGAGTCTGACGCGACCATCGTCGCGCCCCTCATGTTCGCGCGCATCCTCGGATGGTAGAGACCAAGCGAGGGGCGGCCTGGCCCCTCTTCCTGATCTCCTTCCTCGTGCTGTTCCTCGAGGTCGCGCTGATCAGATGGATGCCCGCCTACATCCGCCTGCTGGCGTACTTCTCGAACTTCATCCTGCTGGCCAGCTTCCTCGGCATCGGCGTCGGGTGCCTGCTCGCCCCGCTGCGCGGCAACCTGCTGCGGTGGTTCCCGCTGGTCCAGGTGCTGCTCGTGGTGGCGGTGGCTGCCGGGCGCATCGACATCGCGGTCCCGCAGACCTCCGAGAGCATCTATTTCTCGAGTGGCACGACCGACGTCGTGGTCCCGGTCGAGAGCGCATGGTTCCTGCCGCTGCTCTGCATGGCGGTGGCGCTGCTGTTTGTCACGCTCTCGCAGCGCCTCGGGCGCGAAATGAACGCGCATGCGCCGCTGCGCGCCTATCTCGTGAACCTGGTCGGCAGCCTCGCCGGCGTCGTCGCCTTCGGCACGCTGTCGGCGCTGCAGTTGCCGCCGGTGGCCTGGTTCGGCCTCGGATTCGCGGCGGCGGTGCCGTTCCTGCTCGAACAGCCGCGGGTGTGGGCGGCGATCGGGTTGGCGCTGCTCGCCGTGTCGCTCGGCGTCACGCACCGGCTGTCGGGTGACACGCTGTGGTCGCCGTACTACAAGATCAC